>NZ_JBHUXV010000076.1:0-48313 GCF_042669125.1 Streptomyces sp. NPDC057253
CGACCCGGCCGTCGTACAGCGTCAACTCGCTGTGCCGCCACGGTGGTACAGCGAATGTTTCACGTGAAACAGCGAAAAAAATCAGGCGGTGGGGTCGTACACCTCCGCCATCGCGACCGCGATCCTGCGCGGGCCGGTGAACGGCTCACGGCCGTGCGCGGCCAGCATGTTGTCGACGATCAGGATGTCGTCGCGCTGCCAGTCGAAGCGCGTGGTCGCCGAGCGGTAGGCGGCACGCAGATGGGCCACCGTCTCGTCGGGGATACGGCCGCCGTCGCCGTAGTAGGTGTTGGTGGGCAGGTCCTCGTCGTCGAAGATCTCCCGCAGGCCCTCCTGGACCTCGGGGGCCAGCGAGGTGACATGCCAGAAGGTGGCGTGGTTGAACCACACCTCCTCGCCGGAGCCGGGGTGGGTGTGCACCACAGGCCGGATCGCCGTCGTGCGCAGGCCGCCGTCGGACCGCCATGCGGCCGTGATGCCCTTCGTCCGGCAGTACTCCACGACCGCGTCCCGGTCGGTGGTGTTGAACGCCTCTTGCCACGGCACCCCGAAGTCGGCGTGGAAGTTGCGCACCACCCGCCAGCCACCGCGCCGTACGAACTCCTCGCGCACCGCCGGGTCGATGGCCCGGTACACCTCGCGGATGTCGGCGAGCGGGGTCGCGCCCTCGGTAAGGGCCGGCTCGATGCAGTAGAAGTACAGGGTGTTCGGCCAGACGGCCTGGTAGGAGTTCTCGTTGTGCAGGAAGATCTCCTCGTCCGCCGGGTAGTCCGTGGACGTGTAGACCTGGCCCTTGATGGTGGAACGCGGGGAGGAGCGTTCGGCGTAAGTCAGCGGGGCGCTGCCGGAGAAGCCGCGCACCACCCCGTCGAAACCGTCGACCCCGCCGACCTCGAAACCGCGCAGCAGGATCGCGCCACGCTCGCCGAGAACCGTGCGCAGCTTGTCGCGGTGCTCGCGGAGGTGGTCGTGCACCGATGCGCCGGGCTCGGCGGTGTACACGACGGCGGTCGTCTCCTCGATGGCGGTCATGGGACCAGCACCCCTTCCGTGTCCTTCGTCTCAAGGTCCGTGTAGCGCCGGAACACCACCGGGCCGGTGGCGCCCGCCTCCCGGGCCAGCGCCGCGAACACCCCGTCGGCCACCGGCAGGTCCTGCACCACCCAGCTGTCGGGGCCGGTCGGTTCGGTGTGGGCGACCAGGACCGGGCCGTCCTTCGCCGGCTGGACGTCGACCTCGCTGAGGTCGGTGATGATGCCGACGCCGATCGCCTTGACCACGGCCTCCTTGCGGGTCCAGCAGCGGAAGAAGGCGTGGGTGCGCTCGGGTCCGCCGGGCGCGGAGAGGATGTGCGCGAGCTCGGAGGCGCTCATCACGAACCGGGACGCACCCTCGACGTCCAGGGTGCGGTCGTCCTCCAGGTCGACGCCCACCTGGTGGCCGACGACCACGGCCAGCAGCCAGTGCGGTCCGGAGCGCGAGAGGTTGAAGTCCAGGTCGGTGGGCGGCCAGCTGATCCTGGGCCGGCCGTGCTCGGGGTGCGCGCAGCGCGGGCAGGGGCGGCGGCCGAGGACCACCTCGCGCGGAGGCACGCCGAGATAGCCGGAGAGCACCCGGCGCACGGCCGTGTGGGCGGCCGCGTACCGGGCCGCGGCCGGTTCCGGCAGCCGCCGGACCATCGCGGCCTCGTCGTCCGACAGCAGATCGGTGGCGCCGGGGGCGAGCGTGTCGGGCGCCCGCCCCCGCCAGATGTGGACCGCGTCGCGGTCCCTGAGCTGTTCGTATGCGGCGGTCATCGCCTCAGTCCGTTCGTCGGTGGGTCGTGCGTGCGCGCGGCCGGGGCGGCTCAGTCCGACATGGCCACCAGGACCCGGCGGTCGCCGGTGAAGGGGCGGCGGCCGTGGGCGAGCAGGATGTTGTCGATCAGCAGCAGGTCGCCGGTGCGCCAGTCGACGTCCACGGCGTGCTCCAGGCCGCGGTCGCGGATCTGGACGACGTACTCGGCCGGGATGGGGCTGCCGTCGGCGAAGGTGACGTTCTGCGGCAGGTCGTCCTCGGGCAGGATCTGCGCGAGGGCGGCCGCGGTGTCGTCGCCGAGTCCGGCCGGGTGCCACTGGTCGGCCTGGTTGAACCAGGTCTCGGTGCCGGTGACCGGGTGGCGGGTGGTGGCCGGGCGGACCGAGGTGACGCGGATGCCGCCGTCGGCCTTCCACTGCCACTGCGCGCCCGTCGGGTCCAGGAAGGCCTCGACCTCCTCGCGGCTGGTGGTCTCGAAGGTGTCCTGCCAGCTCTTGCCGAGGCCGTAGCCGTCGTGCAGGTTCTGCACATAGCGGACCCCGCCGGCGAAGGCCTCCCGGACCTCGCGATCCAGGGAGTTCAGCCACAGCTCGGCGTCGACGACCGGGGTGGCGCCGCCGCTGCCCGGCTGGATCTGGCAGTAGAAGGCGAGGCGGGCGGGCCAGGCGTGGGCGTAGCTCATCTCGTTGTGCATCGAGATGGTGAACTCCTGCGGGTACTCCGTGGAGGTGTAGACGTTGCTGCCGACCTTGGTGCGCGGGGAGTTGCCGTGCACATAGGCGAGGCGGTTGGGCAGCACCAGGTCGAGGACCTCGTCGAGGCGGTCCGGGGTGACGCCGAAGCCGCGGAAGACCAGGCCCTTCTCCTGGGTGAGCAGCCGGGCGAGCTCGTCCTGGCCCATCTCCGCGAGCCGGGCGAGGAGTTCGTCGGCGCCGCCGACGCCCTCGGACTCGAGGTCCAGCGGCGTCCAGATGGTGTCGCGGGTGGTGTCGCGGGTCGTCATGGGGTCATGCCTCCAGGTCCTTGATGAGGTCGGCGACCAGTTCGGCCTCCCGCTGGGCGAGGTAGAAGTGGTCGCCCGGGTAGGTGCGCAGGGCGAAGCCGGCCGTGCGGGTCAGCTCGGCCCAGGCCAGGACGTCGTCGGGGTCGCAGCCCGGGTCGTCGGTGCCGAGGTGCGCGGTGATCGGGGCCCGGGTCGGGCGGGGCGGGGACGCGGGCCGGTAGTTCTCGATGAGGCGGTAGTCGGCACGCAGGGCGGGCAGCAGCAGTTCGCGCAGCTCCGGCATGTCGTAGACCTCGGAGCCGAACGAGCCCAGCCGCCGTACGCCGGCGACGAGTTCGTCGTCGCCGCGCAGGTGCAGGCCGGTGGGGCGGGCGCGGTGCGGGGCGGAACGGGCCGACACGAACAGGTGCCGCGGTACGACACCGTGCCGCTCCTCCAGCCGCAGCGCGGTCTCGTAGGCGACGGACGAACCCATGCTGTGCCCGAACAGGGCGAGAGGCCGGTCCAGCAGCGGGAGCAGGGCGGTGGTGACGGCGTCGGCGAGCGTGGCCATGTCCTCGACACAGGGCTCGGCGAGGCGCTCCTGCCGGCCCGGGTAGCGGACGGCGACCAGCTCGACGTCGTCGGGCAGGTGTGCGGGCCAGGTGTGGAAGAGCTGGGCGTTGCCGCCGGCGTGCGGGAAGCAGACGAGCCGGACGCGGGCGGTGCGCCTCGGGGGATGGCGGCGCAGCCAGGGGTTCTCGTGCTCAGTCACGGGGGTCCTCTCGGGTCGCTTCATCCGCCTGCTCTCCCTTCAGATCCGGTGCCAGCGCGGCGAATACAGCCAGGACGGCCATCGCGGCGGCGATCGTGCGTACGGTGGGCAGGGCGCCCCAGGCCGCGAGGAGCAGGCCGCCCGCGAAGGAGCCGGCGGCGTTGGTGCCGGAGCCGATCAGTCCGGCGGCGGCGGCCACCCGGCCCTGGAGGGCGTCCGGGGTGGTGCGGACCTGGTAGACGGCGGCGGCCACGTTGAAGACCGCGCCGACGAAACCGGTCCCCGCGTACAGGGCGCCCAGGGCCACCGGGCTGCCGGTGAGCCCCATCGCCCCGATCAGCAGCGCCCAGGACACCGCGCCGGCGATGAGCAGCGTGCGCTGCCGCCGTATCCGGCGCTGGATCCGGCCGCCCGCCAACGCCCCGCACAGCCCGCCGACACCGCCGATGCCGACCACCACGGCGAGGGTCTGGGAGGGCAGCCCGGCCTCCTTGATCCTGAGGACCAGGGCGAGCGCGAGCATCTGGAACAGCACGTTGGTGGCGGCGACGTACCCGAGAGCGGCCCGCAGGAACCGCTGCCCCCACAACCACCGCAGGCCTTCGGCGACTTCCCCGGCGAGCCGGCCGGTGTCCGCGGGGGCGGCCCGCTGCTCCTGGAACGGCTTGCGGATCAGTAGCAGGCTTGCCGCCGAGAGCAGGTAGCCCAGGGCGCCGGAGGCGAAGGGGAGGGCGCGGCCCGCCGACTGGAGCAGGACTCCGGCCGGCTGGCCCAGCAGGCCGGCCGCCCTTCCCCGGGCCTCGTTCTGGGCGAGGGCGGCGGGGAGCTGGGAGGCCGGGACCAGGTTGCGCACGGCACCGCGTTCGGCGAGCCGGTAGAACACGGCGAGGGACGCCTCCGTGAAGGCCACGGCCGCCAGGTGCGCCACCGACAGCCGCCCCACCGCGAGCGACAGCGCCACGCTGCCGACCGCCAGGACCCGGCCCGCCTCGCAGCCCAGCATCACCCGCCGCCGGTCCCACCGGTCCACGACCGCCCCGGCCGGCAACTGCACCAGCAGCAGCGGCAGCAGCGCGGCCGTGGACACCACCGACATGGCCAGCGGCGACCCGGTGTGCCACAGCACGATCAGCGGATACGCCACCGAGGTGACCCGGGTGGCGAGGAACGACAGGCTCGCCCCCGACCACAGCAGCAGGAAGTCGCGGTTGCGGCGCAGCGGCAGCTCCGTCGTCGCCGGGCCGGCGGCCCCGGTCAGCGTCATGTCCTGCACCACTCCAGGACCGCCATCGCGCTGTGCATCTTGTTCTCGGCCTGGTCGAAGGCGATGCTCGCGGACCCGTCCAGGACCTCCGCGGTGACCTCGTCGCCGCGGTGCGCGGGCAGGTCGTGCATGAAGACGGCCTTGGGGCTGGCCTCCCACAGCGCGGAGGTCACCTGGAACGGCGCGAACACCGTCCGCCAGTCAGGGTCGGGCTTGCTGGTGCCGGTGGTCTGCCAGCGGGTGGTGTACACGACGTCCAGGTCGGCCGGCAGGTCCGCCATGTCATGCCGCTCACCGAACACCGAGCCGTACCGGGCGGCCTGCTCGGCGGCCCGCTCCCGGAACCGCGCGGCCAGGCCGTAGCCCGCGGGAGTGCGCAGCTCCAGCTCGGCGCCGGGGAAGCGGGTCAGCGCGAGCGCCAGCGCGGACGCGGTGTTGTTGCCCTCGCCGACGTAGAGCACCCGCAGGCCCTCGATCCGGCCGAACTGCCGGCGCAGTGTGGTCAGGTCGGTGAGCGCCTGGGTGGGGTGCTCGTCGGCGGACATCGCGTTGACGACGGCCATCCGGTCCTGGGCGGCCCAGGCCCGCATCTCGGCGGGGTCGCCCGCGGTCCGCGCGACCAGCACGTCGAGCATCCGGGACATCACGCGTCCGGTGTCCTCGCTGGTCTCCCCGGTGTTGAGCTGGAGGTCGCCGGGACCGTAGGTGACGAGCTGGGCGCCGAGCCGCAGCGCGCCGCTGGAGAAGGCGGTGCGGGTGCGGGTGGACGTCTTGCTGAAGTAGACGCCCACCACGTCCCCGGCGAGCGGGGCGGGCCGGCCCGCGGTGCCGGCCGAGAAGGCGGCGCCGCGTTCGACGAGGGTGTGCAGGTCGGCGTCGGTGAGGTCGTCGATCGAGATCAGGTGCCGTACGGATGTCACGGAGGGCCTCCTGGTGGCAGTGGTGGAAGAGGGGCCGCGGGTCATGCCCGCTCCTCGTCGGTGACGACCGGGGCGAGGACCGCGGGGAGCGCGTCGGAGTCGCCCGCGGAACGCCAGTCGGCGGCCAGCCGGCCCTGTCCGAACGTCCCGTCCTGGCGGCCCAGTTCGGCGGTGAGGTGCTTGACGACGGCCTTGCCGGAGTCGGCGTTGGTCAGCGCGACGAAGCCGGTCCCGGCGTGCAGACGGCTGATCGCCATGTTCCAGTAGCCGGTGGGCTCGCCCCCGTGACCGAACTCCAGGTCGTCGCCGCTGTCGTCGACGATCGTGCCCAGCCCGTAGAAGGTGCCGGTCTCGCCCGCCAGCAGCTCCCTGGCCAGGGCCTGCGGGACGAGCGCGCCCGGGGCGCCGAGCAGCGCGTCGCGCACGGCGAGGGTGAACCGGGCGGCGTCGGCCGCCGTCGTCCACAGGCCCGCCGCCGCGAGGTGGGCCCGGCGCCGCCAGCCGCCCTTGAGGGGGGTGCCGTGGGCGTCGTGGCCGAGCGCCACCGGCAGGCCGGCGGTGTGCGGGTGGTCCTGGTCGAAGCTGGTGTCGGCGAGACCGAGCGGGTCCAGGACCAGGCGCCGCATCAGCGGCTCGAAGGGCTCACCGGTGACGTCCTCAAGGACCTGCTGGAGGACCCAGTAGTGCGTGCTGCTCTTCCGGAACACCTCACCGGGCGGCAGCTCCCGCCGCACCCTCGGCGTGGTCACCGGCCCGCTGCCCGCCAGCAGGTCCAGCAGCGTGGGCAGCTCCTCGCCGGGCCGGAAGCCGACGCTGCGGTGCCGGGCGAGCCCGGCGCGGTGCCCGAGCAACTGCCGTACCGTGACCGGCCCCTGGGCCTGCGGGTCGTCGGCGAGCTCCCAGCTGGTGAGGTAGGTCGAGACGTCCGCGTCGAGGTCGAGGACCCCCTCGTCGACGAGCCGCAGGACGCCCAGCGCGGTCACGTGCTTGCTGATCGAGCCGACCTGGAAGAGGGTCCGCGTGGACACCGGCACGTCCCCGCCCGCGGCGAGCACCCCGTGCCCCTCCACGGCCGCGACCTTGCCGTCCCGGATGACGGCGAGGGCGACACCGGGGACGTGGTGGTCGGCCATGACGGCGTCGATGCCCTCGACGGCGGGAGCCCGCGGCGGGAGCAGCGCGGCGACCTCGGCGGCCGCCTCGCCGCCGGCCCGGGCGAGCAGCCGGGACAGCAGCTCGGCGGGGACCTCGACGGTGGCGGGAGCCTCGACCGTGGCCGGAGCCGCGGTCACCGGTGCCTCGACGGCCACCGGAACCTCCGAAGCCGCCGGAGCCTCCGAAGCCGGGTCCCCCTTCATGTCCTCGTCCACCGCCGCCGCCAGCTCGATCAGCGTGTCGTGCTGGTACATCCGGTAGATCGAGATCGCGAGCCCCGCCGCGCGGGCCGCGGCCAGCACCTTGATCATCAGCAAGGAGTGGCCGCCGAGGTCGAAGAAGCGGTCGTGGACACCGATCTGCTCGACCCCGAGCACCTCGCTCCAGATGGCCGCGAGGGCCTTCTCGGTCGGGGTGCGCGGCGGCACATGGTCGGTGCCGGTGCGCAGGTCGGCCCGGTCGGGGGCGGGCAGGGCGCGCCGGTCGACCTTGCCGTTGGCGTTCAGCGGCATGGCGTCCAGGGCGATGAAGGCCGCCGGGACCATGTAGTCGGGCAGCCGCAGCGCGCAGTGCGCGGCGAGGTCCTCCGGGGAGGACCCGGTGCCGGTCCAGTACGCCACCAGCCGCCGGTCCCCCGGCACCGGTTCGTGCACGGAGACGAAGGCCTCCCGCACCGCCGGATGCCCGGTCAGCACCGTCTGGATCTCACCGAGTTCGACCCGGTAGCCGCGGATCTTGACCTGGTCGTCGATGCGGCCCAGGAACTCCACGTTCCCGTCCGGCAACTGACGCACCAGGTCCCCGGTCCGGTACAGCCGCCCGGCACTAAAGGGATCCGGCAGGAACCGCTCCGCCGTCAGGTCCGGACGGCCCGCGTACCCGCGCGCCACCCCGGTACCACCGACGTACAACTCCCCGGCCACCCCGACCGGCACCGGCCGCATCCCCGAGTCCAGCACGTACACCCGCATGTTCGGCAGCGGACGCCCGATCGGGACGACCTCACGGCCGACCGGCCCGGTGACCGGGAAGACCGTGGAGCCGACGGAGGCCTCCGTGGGGCCGTACTCGTTGATCAGACGGCCCGGCCCGAGGATGTCCAGCGAACGGTCCGCGGTGGTGCCCGGCAGGGCCTCGCCCGCGACGACCGTCACCGCAGCCAGCTCGTCCGCCTGCTCGGTGGTGAGCTGCTCGGCGAGCAGGTCGAGGTGGCCCGGGGTCAGCTTGACGAAGCTGTAGGGCGCTCCGGCCAGCAGTGCGCGGCCCAGTTCCGCGGGGGCGGTGTCCTGCGGGACGGTGAAGACCCGCTGGCCGGTGACCAGCGGCCCCCACAGGTTGGGGACGATCAGGTCGAAGGCGACCGAGGAGAACATCGGGGCCCCGCCGGTCCCCCGGGACGCCAGCTCCCGGGCCGCCCAGGCGACATGGTTGACCAGGCCCCGGTGCGGCACCTCGACGCCCTTGGGGACACCGGTCGAGCCGGAGGTGAAGATGACGTACGCCAGCGTGTCGAGGTCGTCCCGGCGGGTGGGAGCGGTCGCCGGGAGAGCCGGGTCCGCCGCGGCGAACAGCACCTGCGTGCCGGCGAACCGGTCCGCGTACGCCGGAGAGGTCAGGGCCACCCGGGCCCCCGCGGTCCGCACGATCGCGGCGACCCGCTCGGCCGGGTGGGATGGGTCGACCGGCACATACGCGCCGCCGGCCTTCCACACCGCGAGCAGCGCGGCGATCAGGTCGGGGCCCCGGTCCAGCTGGACCGCGACCCGGGCCTCCGCGTCGACACCCCGGGCGCGCAGGGCGTGCGCCATCTGGTTGGCGCGGGCGTCGAGTTCGGCGTACGACAGGGTCTCGGCGCCCAGGGTGACGGCGGGCGCGTCCGGGCCCCGGGCGGCCTGGGCCTCGAAGAGCTGGAGGACGGAGGCGGTCTCGGCCTCGTGCGCGGTGTCGTTCCACTCGACGAGCTGGCGCTCCCGCTCGTCCTCCGGCAGCGGCACCTCGCGGGCGTCGCCGGACGGGTCCTGGGTCATCGCGTCCAGGACGGCCGTGTACAGCGCGGTCAGCCGGTCGGCGTTCGCGCGGGACAGGGCGTGGGTGTGGGTGGTCATCAGGAGGTACCCGGAGACCGCCGACACCGCCAGGTCGAACTCGGTGGCGCCCTCGCCGGAGCTGGCGTCCAGGTCGACGCGCTCGGTGTCGACGTGGTCGAAGTCCTGGTAGCTGAAGCGGACGTCGAGCAGGCGCTCCACGCCGGCGTCGTGCTGGATCGCCGGCATCGGGTAGCGGCGGTGCTCCCACATGCCGGCCTCGTGGGCGAAGACCTCGCGGACGAGCTCCTCCCAGGTGCGGTCGCGGTCGGCGTCGAAGGCGAACGGCAGGGTGTTGAGGTACATGCCGTAGACCCGGTCGGCGCCCGGTGCCTCGGGGCGGGCGCTGAAGACCAGCCCGGAGTGGAAGCGGTCCTCCTCGGTGAGCAGGCTCAGCGTCTTGAGATGGGCGGCGAGCAGCACGCTCTTGACCGAGACGCGGGCCCGGGTGGCGAGGGCGCGCAGCCCGGTGTCGAAGGGCTTGAGGGCGACCGCGACCCGGAACCGCTCGCGCGGGGCGGTGCGGTCGCCGGCCCAGGCGGACGGGAGGGAGAAGCGGGCGTGTCCGCCGGTGACGCCCTGCCAGTGGTCGCGGTCGGTCTCCGATTCCAGTGACCGCAGTTCGGCGGCGACGAAGTCCGCGTACCGCACCTGCGGTGCCGCGACGGTGACCCGTTCGGCGCCGTCGCGCACCCGCCGGTACTCGTCCAGCAGTTCCATCAGCAGGGCGCGGTGGCTCCAGCCCTCGGTGATGGCGTGGCAGACGGTCAGTCCGAGCCGCCAGCCGTCGTCCTCGACGTGCGCGGTCATGCGCAGCAGCGGGGCCCGCTCCAGGTCGAAGAGGTCGGCGCGCTCGGCGGCGACGAAGGCCCCGACCGTCTCGTCGACCGCTGCGGCGTCCAGGCCCCGCAGGTCGTGGACGGCGACCGGGATCTCGGCGTCCGCGTGCACCACCTGGAGCGGCTGGGAGAAACCGTCGAGGTGGAAGGAGGTGCGCAGCATCTCGTGCCGGGCGGCGACCGTGACGGCGGCGGCGCGCAGGGCGTCGGCGGCGAACGGCACGGTCTCGCCGATCCGGAACGACGACACGTTGTGGTAGGCGTGCCGGTCGTCCGCCAGCATCTCCAGGACCATGCCGAGCTGCACCTGGGTCAGCGGGTACGCGTCCACCGCGTCGGCCGGGAGCGCGGCCCGGTCCCCGTCGCCGATCAGCGCGAACCGCTCGACGGGCACGTCGACCTCGGTGCGCGCGGGGCGGCCGGTGAGGAACTCGGCGAGCTCGGCGACCGTGCGGTGCTCGAAGACGTCCCGCACACCGATGTCGAACCCGGCCGAGCGCAGCGCCCCGACCAGGGCGACGGCCCGGATGGAGTGGCCGCCGATCTCGAAGAACCCGTCCTCGACACCGACCCGCTCCAGACCCAGCACCTGCGCCCACACCTCGGCGATGCGCTCCTCGGCCACCGTGCGCGGGGCGACGTACCCGTCCGCCACCGTCTCGGCGGCGTCGGGGTCGGGCAGGGCGCGCCGGTCGACCTTGCCGTTGGCGTTGAGGGGCAGCGCCTCCAGGGGGATCAGGGCGGCGGGGAGCATGTACTCGGGCAGCCGCTCGGCCAGGTGCGCCCGTACGGCGTCGGGGGCGGCCTCGGCCGGCGCGTAGTAGGCGGCGAGCTCACCGTCGTACGTCGTCACGAACGCCTCGCGGACGGCGGGGTGTCCGGTGAGGACGGCCTGGATCTCGCCCAGCTCGATGCGGTAGCCGCGGATCTTGACCTGGTCGTCGATGCGGCCCAGGAACTCCACGTTCCCGTCCGGCAGTCGGCGCACCAGGTCCCCGGTCCGGTACAGCCGCCCGGCACCGAAGGGATCCGGCAGGAACCGCTCCGCCGTCAGGTCCTGACGGCCCGCGTACCCGCGCGCCACCCCGGTACCACCGACGTACAGCTCCCCGGCCACCCCGACCGGCACCGGCCGCATCCCCGAGTCCAGCACGTACACCCGCATGTTCGGCAGCGGACGCCCGATCGGCAGGACGTCGAGGTCAAAGGTGTCCGGGACCGGGAAGACGGTCGATCCCACGGACGCCTCGGTGGGGCCGTACTCGTTGATCAGACGGGTCCCGGGGGTGAGGGCCCGCCAGCGTTCCACCGTGGCCCGGGTGAGGGCCTCGCCCGCCACCACGAGGACCGGCGCGAGCGCGGCGGCCTGGTCGGCGGTGAGCTGCTGGGCCAGCACGTCGAGGTGTCCCGGGGTCAGCTTGACGAAGCTGAACGGCCCCGCGGCGACGAGGTGTTCGCCCAGGTCGGCCATGTCGACGTCCTGGCCGACCGTGTGCACGGCCTGCCCGGTGACCAGGGGCGCCCACAGGTTGGGGACGACGAGGTCGAAGGCGACGGAGGAGAACAGCGGGGCGCCCCCGGTGCCCTGGGAGGCCAGCTCGCGCGCCGCCCAGGCCACATGGTTGACCAGGCCCCGGTGCGGCACCTCGACGCCCTTGGGGACACCGGTCGAGCCGGAGGTGAAGATGACGTACGCCAGCGCGTCGAGGTCGTCCCGGCGGGCCGGGGCTCCGGCGGGCAGCCCCGTGAGGTCCGGGAGTTCGGTGAGCGTGGCCACCGCGCCGGACGCCTCGCGCATCGCGTCGACGCGGGCGGCCGGGTAGGACGGGTCGACCGGCACATACGCGCCGCCCGCCTTCCACACCGCGAGCAGGGCGGTCAGCAGGTCGGGGCCGCGGTCCAGCTGGACGAGGACGCGGGACTCGGCCGTCACGCCCCGCTCCCGCAGGACGTGCGCCACCTGGTTGGCCCGCCGGTCGAGTTCGCAGTACGACAGCGATCCGCCCGCGTGCCGTACCGCCGCCGCCCGCGGGGTGCGGGCCGCCTGCGCCTCGAAGAGCCCGAGGACGGAGGCGGTCTCGGGCTCGTGGGCGGTGGCGTTCCACACGACGAGCTGGCGCTCGCGCTCGCCCTCCGGGAGGAAGGTGGCGCGGGCGTCGCCCTCGGGATCGCCGGCCATCGCCTCCAGGACCTGGCGCAGCATCTGCGCGAGGCGGTCCGTGCCGGTGCGGCTCAGGGCGCGCGGGGAGGCGGTCAGGACGAGGTGGCCGACGCGGGCGGAGACGCCGAGCGGGAACTCGGTGGGGCTGTCGTCGATGCTGGCCAGGTAGTCGACCTGGGCGCGGTCGACCTGGTCGAAGTCGTGGTAGCTGAACCGCATGTCGATCAGCCGCTCGCCGTCGGCGAGTTCACGCTGGATGACCGGCATGGGATAGGTGCGGTGCGGCCACAGCTCGACCTCGCGGGCGAACACGGAGGCCACCAGCTCGCGCCAGGTGCCGGCCGCCGTGCGGTCGTGGGCGAAGGGCAGCGTGTTGAGGTGCATGCCGTAGACGCGGTCGGCGCCGAGGACCTCGGGCCGGGCGTTGCAGACCAGCCCTGAGAAGAAGCGGTCCTCCTCGGTGAGCATGCTCAGCGTCTTCAGGTGGGCCGCGTGCAGCACGCTCTTGAGGGAGGCGCCCGCCTTGGCGGCCAGGGCGCGCAGCCGGTCCTCCAGGTCGTGGAAGGGGACCGGGACACGGTAGGGGGCGCCGGTGTCGTCCGGGGCGCCGCGCCAGGGGGCGGGCACGGTGAGCCGGGCGTGTCCGTCGACGACGGACTGCCAGTAGGCGCGGGACTCCTCGGAGGCCAGGGCCTCCCGTTCGGCGGCGACGAAGTCGGCGTAGCGGACGGCCGGCCGCTCGGGCTCAACGGCCTCGGTGCCGTCCACCAGCCGGTCGTACTCCTGGAGCACCTCCATGAGGAGCGAGTGGTGGCTCCAGCCGTCGAGGATCGCGTGGCACTCGGTGTTGGTGATCCACCAGCTGCCGTCGGCGGTCGTGTGCGCGTACAGCCGCAGCAGCGGCGGGTTCGCCAGGTCGAACAGCCGGGCGCGCTCCTGCTCGGTGAACTCCCTGAGGGACGCGAGGAGTTCGTCCTGGCCGAGGTGGGAGAGGTCACGGGCGCCGACCGGCATCTCGGCGCTGTCGTGGACCAGTTGGAGGGGGACCGAGCAGGTGGTGAGGTCGAAGGAGGTGCGCAGGACCTCGTGCCGGGCGACGACCCGCGCGGCGGCGGCGCGCAGCGCGTCCAGGGAGAAGGGGCGCTCGTCGCGGATCCGGAACGAGGTGACGTTGTGGTACGGGTGCTTGCCGTCGTCGGTGAGCATCTCGACGACCATGCCGAGCTGCACCTGGGACAGCGGATAGGCGTCGACCAGACCCGCCGCAGGGAGCTTCGCCCGGTCCGCGTCGCCGATCAGGGCGTACGGCTCGACGGTGCGGTCGGCGTCGGCCGGGGCCGGGCGCCCGGTGACCAGCTCGGCGATCCGGGCGACCGTGCGGTACTCGAAGACGTCCCGCACGGCGAGGTCGTAGCCGATCGCGCGCAGCCGTCCGACGAGGGTGACCGCGCGGATGGAGTGCCCGCCCACCTCGAAGAACCCGTCCTCGACGCCGACCCGCTCCAGGCCCAGCACCTCCGCCCACACCTCGGCGACGCGCTCCTCGGCGACCGTGCGCGGGGCGACGAAGTCGGCGCCGCCGAGGGCGTCCTGGCCGGGGGTGGGCAGGGCGCGCTTGTCGAGCTTGCCGTTGGTGGTCAGCGGCAGCGCGTCCAGGGTGACGAAGGCGGCCGGGACCATGTACTCGGGCAGCCGGGCCGCCAGACGGGAGCGCAGGTCGCCGGGCTCGGGCGCGGTGTCCCCGGCCGGGGTCACCCACGCCACCAAGCGCTTGTCGCCGGGGGTGTCCTCGCGGACCAGGACCACCGCGTCCCGCACGTGCGGGTGGGCGGCCAGGGCGGTCTCGATCTCGCCGAGTTCGACGCGGAAGCCGCGGATCTTGACCTGGTCGTCGATCCGGCCCAGGAACTCCAGGCTGCCGTCGGGCAGCCGGCGCGCCAGGTCGCCGCTCCTGTAGAGACGGGAGCCGGGCGGGCCGTAGGGGTCCGGGACGAACCGCTCGGCGGTCAGACGCGGCCGGTTGAGGTAGCCGCGGGCCACGCCGGGGCCCGCCACGTACATCTCGCCGGGCACCCCGACCGGGACCGGGCGGGCGTGCGCGTCCAGCAGACAGACGCGCAGGTCCGCCAGCGGGTGGCCGACGGGGTTGCCGGCCCGCGGGTCGAGGTCGGCCCCGGTGATGCGGTGGTAGGTGGTGTGCACGGTGGTCTCGGTGATCCCGTACATGTTGACCAGGGCCACCCGGTCCAGGCCGAACCGGTCGGCGAACGGCCTGAGTTCGGAGACCTCCAGCTTCTCGCCCGCGAAGACGACCGCCCGCAGCGACAGCTCGGCGTCGGTGTCCACCAGCGCACGGAACGCGGTCGGCGTCTGGTTGAGCACGGTGACCTTCTCCCGGACCAGCAGGTCCAGGAAGTCCTCCGGCGAGCGCGTCACGGCCTGCGGTACGACGACCAGCCGGCCGCCGAACAGCAGCGCGCCCCACATCTCCCACACCGAGACGTCGAAGGCGTAGCTGTGGAACAGCGGCCACACGTCGGTCTCGGCGAAGGCGTAGTGCTCGTGGCCGCGGGCCAGGAGGCGGGCCACGTTGGCGTGGGTGAGGGCGACGCCCTTGGGGCGGCCGGTGGAGCCGGAGGTGTAGATCGTGTAGATCAGGTTCTCGGGGCTGCCGGGGACGCCGGGGCTGGTGTCGGGCTGCTCGTCGAGCGGGTCCCGGTCCAGGAGCAGCAGGTCCACGTCGAAGAGGTGGGCGTGGTCCGAGACGGTGACGACGACCGGGGCCCGGGCGTCCCCGACGATGTAGGCGATGCGGTCGGCCGGGTTGGCCGGGTCCAGCGGGAGGTAGCCGGCGCCGGACTTCAGGATGCCGAGGAGGGCGGGGATCAGCTCGATGCCGCGCTCCAGGCTGAGGCCCACCAGGGTCTCCGGGCCGACGCCCTTGGCGATCAGGGCGTGGGCAACGCGGTTGGCGCGGGCGTCGAGCTCGGCGTAGGTCAGGTCGGTGCCCTCGAAGCTCAGGGCGGTGCGGTGCGGGGTGCGGGCGGCCTGCTCCTCGAACAGCTCGTGCACCCGCCGGGTGACCGGGAACTGTTCCCGGGGCGGGCCGAGCAGCACGGCCCGCTCCTGCTCGTCCAGGATCTCCAGGGCGGACAGCGGGGACCCGGGGGCGTCGGCGATCGCGTGCAGCAGCCGGACCAGGTGACCGGCCAGGCGCTCGATCGTCGTGCGGTCGAAGAGCGCGGTCGCGTACTCCAGGTGGCCGCCGAGCGGGCCGTCGGCGCTCTCGCGGACCTGGAGGTCGAGGTCGAACTTGGCGACGCGGCCGGAGCCGGCGAAGGGTTCGGCCTCGATGCCGGGCAGGTCGAAGGCGGCGCCGCGGTCGCCGTGCAGGGTGAAGGCGACCTGGAACAGGGGGGTGCGGGACAGGTCGCGGTCGGGGGCGAGGGCCTCGACGACCTGGGCGAAGGCCACGTCCTGGTGGTCGTAGGCGTCCAGGACCGTGGCGCGGGTGCGGGCCAGCAGGGTGGTGAAGGACGGGTCGCCGGTGAGGTCGCCGCGCATCACCAGGCTGTTGATGCCGTAGCCGATGAGCTGCTGGAGCTCGGGTCGGCCGCGCCCTGAGACCACGGTGCCCACCGCGATGTCGGTGCGTCCGGTGTACCGGGACAGCAGGGTCTGCCAGGCCGCCAGGAACAGCATGAACAGGGTGCTGTCCCGGTCGGCGGCGAGCTGCCGGAGGCGGGCGGCGAGGTGGTCGGGCACCTCGAAGGGGACCGCGTCGCCGGCGCCGTCGCGGACCGGCGGACGGGGGCGGTCGGCGGGCAGCTCCAGCGGCGGCAGGTCGGCCAGCGCGGCCTTCCAGTGGTCGAGGTGACGGGCGACCACGGCGTCGGTCAGCGTGGTGCGCTGCCAGGCGGCGTAGTCGGCGTACTGCACGGCGAGCGGGGCCGGGGCGGTGCCCGTGTACAGCTCGCTGAGCTCCTGGCCGAAGACCTGGGTGGACCAGGCGTCGCAGGCGATGTGGTGGAAGACGACCGCGAGGACGTGCTCGTCGTCGCCGACGCGGACGAGACGGCCGCGCACGGGCCAGTCCCGGCCGAGGTCGAAGGTGCGGGCCAGGTCGGCCTCGACGAGGGCCCGCACCCCGGTGTCGTCGGCGGCCGTGGAGTGGGTCAGGGGCAGCGGGCGCGGCGGGTCGACGATCTGCACGGGCGCGTCACCGGCCAGCTCGTAGCGGGTGCGCAGGATCTCGTGCCGGTCCAGGACACCCTGCCAGGCCCGCTCCAGCGCCTCGGTGTCCAGGGTGCCGCGCAGCCGCAGCACCAGCGGCACCAGGTACTCGGGGCTGTCCGGCTCCAGCCTGCTGAGGAACCACATCTGCTGCTGGCCGTACGACAGCGGCAGCGCCGCGGTGCGGTCGGCGCGGGGTATCTCCGTGCGGCGCGGGGCCGCGGCGCCGCGGCCCGCGAGCCGGCGGCGCAGCAGTTCGGCGCGCAGCGCGTCGGCCTCGGTACCGGAACCACCGTCGCCGCCGCCCGTGACGACGGGCCTCTCCATTTCCCCGGTGCTCATGCCTGCTGCTCCTCGGTGTGCGATGCGGTGTGGGGGCGGACGGTGGTCTGTGGTGCGGTGCCGGTGGTGGGGGCCCCGGCGGTCGCGGAGAGCCCGGCCGTCTCCCCGGCCGTGGGGGCCCCGGCGGCCTCGTCCAGCAGTTCGCGGTCGGACAGCGCCGCCACCTCGGCCGTGACCCGGTCGGTGACCGTCGCCGCCAGCTGGGCGATCGTCGGGCCCTCGAAGACCGTGCGGACGGCGAAGTCGATGCCGAACTCCTGCTGGATGCGGGAGATGAGCCGGATCGCGAGGATCGAATTGCCGCCGATGTGGAAGAAGTTGTCGTGCGCGGAGGCCTGCACGCCGAGCAGTTCGGTCCAGACCTCGGCGATCCGCTCCTGCACGGGCCCCTTCGGCGCCACATGGGCGGGCCCGTCCTCGCGGCGCCCCGGTTCGGGCAGGGCCCGTCGGTCGACCTTGCCGTTGGCGTTGACCGGGATCGCGTCCAGCGCGGTGAAGGTCGCCGGGATCATGTACTCCGGCAGCCGGGCAGCGAGCGACGCGCCGAGGTCGGGCAGTTCGGCGCCGGGCGCGGCCGGTACGGCGTAGCAGGCCAGCGCCGGTTCGCCGCCCTCGGGACGGTGGACGACGACCACGGCCTCCCGGATCTGCGGGTGCTCCTCCACGACCGCCCGGATCTCGCCGAGCTCGACGCGGTAGCCGCGGATCTTGACCTGGTCGTCGAGCCGGCCGAGGAAGGCGACGTTCCCGTCCGGGAGCCGGCGCACCAGGTCCCCGGTGCGGTACAGCCGGGCGCCCGCCGCGTCGCCGTACGGGTCGGGCACGAACCGCTCGGCGGTCAGCTCGGGCCGGCCGGCGTACCCGCGGGCCACGCCCGTCCCGCCGACGTACAGCTCGCCCGCGACCCCCACCGGGACCGGGTTCAGGGCCGGGTCGAGGACGTACATGGTCATGCCGGGCAGCGGGCGGCCGATGGGCAGCACGTCGGGGACCGGTTCGGCCTCGTCCTGCGGCACCGGGAAGACCGAGGTACCGACGGAGGCCTCGGTCGGGCCGTACTCGTTGACCAGCAGCATCTCGGGGGCGAGCTCCCGCCAGCGTTCCAGGGCCGCCCGGGTGAACGGCTCGCCCGCCACCACGGTGAGCGGGGTCAGCGAGCCCGCCTGGGCCGGGGACAACTGGTGGGCCAGGATGTCGAGATGGCCCGGGGTCAGCTTGAGGAAGCTGAAGGGGGCCGCCTCCGACAGCCGCTTGCCGAGCTCCGACATGTCGGTGTCCTGCGGCAGCAGGAACAGCCGCTGCCCGGTGACCAGGGGCGCCCACAGGTTGGGGACGACCAGGTCGAAGGCGACCGAGGAGAACAGCGCGGCACCGCCGTGGTCCCGTCCGGCCAGCTCCCGCGCGGCCCATGCCACGTGGTTGGCCAGGCCCCGCTGGGTGACCTCGACGCCCTTGGGGACCCCGGTGGAGCCGGAGGTGAAGATGACGTACGCGAGCCGGTCCGGGTCCCGGTCCCGCGCGGGCGCGGCCGCGGGCCGTACGGCGATCTCGGCGGCGTCGGTGTCCAGCCGCAGCACCCTGAGGCCCGCCACGCCGGTGAACCGCTGCTCGTACGCCGACGCGGTGACCGCCGTGCGCACTCCGGCCGCCCGGCACATCGCGGCGACGCGCTCGGCCGGGTAGGACGGGTCGACCGGTACGTAGGCGCCGCCCGCCTTCCAGACCGCGAGCAGGGCGGTGACCAGTTCGGGGCTCCGGTCGAGCAGGACGGCGACCCGGCGCTCGGCGCCCACGCACAGGGTGCGCAGCTGCTGGGCGAGCCGGTTGGCGGCGGTGTCCAGCTCGCCGTAGGAGACGGTCCGTTCGCCGAAGGCGAGGGCGGTGCGGTCGGGGCGGGTGCGGGCCTGCTCCTCGAAGCGTTCGAGGATGGTGCGCTCGTCGGACTCCCATGCGGTGTCGTTCCAGCCGTCGAGGAGCTGCCGGCGCTCCTGCTCGCCGAGCAGGTCGAGGGAGCCGAGCGGGGCGTCCGGGTGGGCGGCGACCTGGTCGAGGAGGGTGAGGAAGTGGCCGGCCATGCGGGCGGCGGTGGCCTGGTCGAACAGCGAGGTGGCGTACTCCAGGACGCCGTCCAGGGCGCCCTCGGGGGTCTGCCGCATGAACAGCGACAGGTCGGTCTTGGCGACCTGCCAGGCCTCGGTGAACGCGGCCAGGTCCGCGTCCTCGGTGACGACGCTGGTCACGCCCTCGCTGTGCAGGTCGAAGGCGACCTGGTAGAGCGGGGTGCGGGACAGGTCGCGCTCCGGCTGGAGCTCGTCGACCAGCCGCTCGAAGGGCAGTTCCTGGTGGACGAAGGCGGCGCGCGCCGCGTCCCTGACCCTGACCAGGGCCTCGGCGAAGCCCAGGTCGGGGGTCAGACCGCAGCGCACGACCAGGGAGTTGAGGAAGAAGCCGACCATGTGCTCGGTCTCGGGCCGGGTGCGGCCCGCCACCGGGGTGCCGACCGGCACGTCCCAGCGGCCGCTCCAGCGGGCCACGAGGGTGGCGTACGCGGTCAGCAGCGTCATGAACGGCGTGGCCCCGTGCCCGCGGCCCAGCTCGGTCAGGGCGGCCGCGGTCCGCTCCGGAACCCTGAGCGGCACAACGGCGCCCCGCGGGTCGCGGACCGCCGGGCGGGGCCGGTCGGCGGGCAGCTCCACCGGCTCGACGCCGTCGAGGGCGGCCCGCCAGTGCGTGAGTTCCGCCTGGACGAAGTCCTCGGTGAGCCGGGCGTGCTGCCAGGCCCCGTAGTCGGCGTACTGGAGCTCCAGGGCGGGCAGTTCGGGCTTCCGCCCCTCCATGCGGGCCGCGCACAGCTCGCGCAGCTCCCGCTCCAGGACGACCGTCGACCAGCCGTCGCAGGTGATGTGGTGCAGGGTCAGCAGCAGCAGGTGGTCCTCGCCGGGCAGCCGCACCAGCAGCGCCCGCCACAGCGGCCCTGCCGCCAGGTCGAAGCCCTTCGCGAACTGCTCGGCGAACAGCCCGGACACCGCGTCCCGGCCGGCGTCCTCGACCCGCAGCTCGACACCGGCCGTGCCCGGGGCGTCGATCACCTGCCGCACCTCACCGCCCTCGGCGAGATACCGGGTGCGCAGCGGCTCGTGCCGGGCGGCCAGCGCGTCGAGGGCGGCGGCCAGGTCGGCCGGGTCGAGCCCGGAGGGCAGCCGCAGGAAGAGCGGCGCGACCCACTCGGGGCTGCCGGGGTGCATCCGGTCGAGGAACCAGAGACGGCGCTGACCGGAGGAGAGGGGGAGGGCGCCGGTACGGGGGGTGGGGCGGAGTGATTCGGACTCCGCGGTGGCCGCCGGGGGCGTTCCGAGCAGTCTGGCCTGCGCCTCGACCGTCGTCGCGCCGAACAGGCCGCGCAGGGAGATCTTCTCGCCGGAGGCCGCGCGCAGGCGGGCGGCCAGGCGGGTCAGTTGGAGCGAGGTGCCGCCGAGGGCGAAGAAGTCGTCCAGAGCACCCACCCGTTCGCGGCCCAGCAGCTCCGCCCAGACCCCGGCGACCAGCTCCTCGGCCGCGTCGCGCGGGGCGACGAAGCCGGACCGGGACGCGGCGGCGATCTCGGCCGGCGTCGGCAGCGCGGCCCGGTCCGCCTTGCCGCTCGCCAGCAGCGGGAAGGCGTCCAGGACGTGGAAGAAGGACGGCACATGGCTCTCGGGCAGCCACTCGGCGAGGAAGACCCGCAGCTCGGTGGAGCCGGGAGCGGGACCGTCGGTCGTCAGATGCGCCGCGAGCCGCTTGCCGCCGTCCTCGCCCTCGTACGGCACCACGACGGCACCGGTGACCGAGGGGTGCGCGGCGAGCGCGGCCTCGACCTCGCCGGGCTCGATGCGCACGCCGTTCACCTTGACCTGGTGGTCCAGGCGGCCGAGGTACTCCAGCGTGCGGTCGGCCCGCCACCGCACCTGGTCCCCGGTGCGGTAGAGCCGGGCGCCGGACTCGTACGGGTCGGGCACGAACCGCTCGGCGGTCAGAGCGGGCCGGCCCGCGTACCCGCGGGCGACGCCGACGCCGCCGACGTACAGCTCCCCCGGGACGCCGACCGGCACGGGCGCGCCGGACGGGTCGAGCACGAGCACCTTCATGCCGGGCAGGGGCCGGCCGATCGGCACCGGTCCGGTCGTGACGGCGGGATCGGCCGCGAAGGCCGTGACGTCGATGGAGCACTCGGTGGGACCGTAGGTGTTCCACACCTCCAGCCCCGGACCCGCCAATTCCCGCACTTTCGCGACGAGTTCGGCGTGCAGCGCCTCGCCCGCCGAGAACAGCAGCCGCAGCGGGCCGCAGCCGCTCCAGTCGCCCTCCTCCACCAGCAGCCGCAGCACCGAGGGCACGACCTGGAGGACGGTGACCCGGTGCTCGGCGACGGCCCGCAGCAGCGCGGCCGGGTCGCGCTCGGCACCGGCCGGGGCGAGCACCACCGTGCCGCCGCCGACCAGCGGGGCGAAGATCTCCCAGCCGGCCGCGTCGAAGCCGATGGTGGTCTTCTGGAGCACCCGGTCACCGGCGCCCAGCGCATGCCGTTCGACCGTCCAGCCGACCCGGTTGGCGATGCCCGCGTGGGTGACGGCGACGGCCTTGGGGGTGCCGGTGGAGCCGGAGGTGAAGATGGCGTACGCGACCCCGTCCGGGTCGGGAGCAGCCAAGGGGCCGTCCGCGGAGGGGAGTTCGGCGGCCGGGTCGACCCGGCGGGCACCCGCCTCGGCCACCGCCCGCTCCAGCTCCGCCCCGGCCAGCACCAGCCCCGCCCCCGACTCGCGGATCAGCGAGGAAAGCCGGGCCGCGGGCTGGGCCGGGTCGAGCGGCACATAGCCGGCGCCCGCCCGCCACACGCCCAGCAGCGCGACCACCAGGTCGACGCTCCGGGGCAGGCTCACCCCGACGAGCGTCTCGGGCCCCGCACCCAGGTCCCCGAGGAGGCGGGCCATGCGAGCGGACGCGCGGTCCAGCTCCTCGTACGTCACCGCCCGCTCGCCGTCGACGACGGCGACGGCGTGGGGCGTACGGAACGCCTGCTCGGCGAAGCGTTCCGGAAGCAGTTCGGCGTTCACGGCAACTCCTGTCACAGACCTGGGTGGAGGGCGGCGCGACTCAGGCCGCGGAGGACTCGTGCATGCGGCGGCGCAGGCTCAGCGGACGCATGTCGGTCCACACCTCGGCGATCCGGGCCAGGCACTCCTCGCGGGAGCCCTCGGTGCCCTCGGCGTGCCAGCCGGCGGGCAGCTCGCGGGCGACGGGCCACAGCGAGTACTGCTCCTCGTCGTTGAACACCACGCGCTGGCGGGGGCCTTCGGTCTGCTGCTCGGCGGTCATGACTGCTCCTTCAGGCATACGGATGACGACAGTTGGCATGAGACGGGCGCCGGCTCTCAGGCCGGCAGGAAGTCCTCGACGCGGATCCCGAGCCCGCGTCGGCCGGCCTCCTCGCGCACGTACTCGGCGAGCGCGATGTCCAGCACGCCGAGGCCGAACGGCGAGTACACGACGGGCCGTTCGGGGGTGCGCGCGAGCTTCACGCGCCCCCGCAGCAGCGCGCCGATCTCGGCGGCGACGAAGTCCCGGTCGCCCGTGATCTGCTGGGCGAGGTCGAGGGAGGTGCGCTCGCGGCACACGTGGTCGGTGTCGTCGACGACGTTGACCGCGCCGAGGATCGCCTCGGCGGTGAGGTCGCGCAGCGAGACGTGCAGGACGGTGGTGTCGGGGCCGCAGGCGGCGAGGTCCAGGTGCGGGGTCGCGGCCGTGGTGGCCAGCGACACGAGCCGGTGCTCGCCGAGCGCGGCGGTGAGGTCGGTGACCGGGCGGGCCTGCACCGCGGGGGCCGCCTCCTGGCAGCGGGCGGCGAACTCCTCGGCGCGGGCCGGGTCGGTGTCGTACAGGGCGGCCTCGGTGAGCCCGGGCAGGGCCGCCGCCAGGAAGCGCAGGATCTCCAGGTTGATCACCCCGCAGCCGATCAGCAGCACGGAGGCGGGCGGGCGTTCGGCGGTGAGCTCGGCGGCGGCCAGTGCGGCGCTCGCCGCGGTCCGCTTGGCGGAGACCACCGCGCCCTCGACCAGGGCCACCGGGCGCCCGTGGTCGAGGGAGTTGAGGAGGATGGCGGCGCCGGCCCGCTCGGTGCCGGCGGCCACGTTGCCGGGGAAGGAAGCGATCCACTTCATCCCGGCGGCCGGCCGCCGGCCGCCCCGGTAGGCGGGCAGTCCGATGATCCGGTCGCGGGCGTGGTGCTCCTCGGGGAAGCGCAGGAACGTCGAGTGCGGCAGGGACGTGCGGCCCTCGTCGTGCAGCCGGTAGGTGTCGGCGACGAGGTCGATGATCTCCGTCTCCCGGCCGGACAGGACGTCCGTCACGTCGGTGCGTCGGAGGATCAGCATGGGGTTCCCTCTCTGCGGAGCCTTTCGGTGATGCAGCGATGGTGGATTCGGCCGCTATATGGGCCCTATACGGCCGCCCTCGACGCCCCGCCCGGCTACGCCCGCACGGCCTCGACGTCGTACAGCACGGTGTCCGCGAGCAGCGGGTCCTGCCGTACGTCCACGGTGAACCCGCGGGCCGTCAGCAGCTCCCGTACGGCGGCCAGCCGGCCGTCCTCGTCGTGGACCTCGGCGACCACGGCGCCGACGAGGGGCCAGTGCTCCTCCTCGACGCCGCGCAGCACCTCCAGCTCGGCGCGCTCCACGTCCACCTTGAGCAGGTCGACCCGCTGGACGCCGTGCCGGCGCAGCAGTTCGGAGACGGTGACGGCGGGCACGGTGAACTCCACGCCCTCGTGCAGCCCCTCGACCAGTTCGGCCGCGTCCTCGGGGTCGACGCCGCTGTTGCGCAGGAAGGTCAGGGTGATCTCGTCGTCGGCGTGCGGGTCGGCGTGCAGACCGGAGTTGCCGGGCGCCTCGGGGTAGTAGGTGAACCTGAGCTGTCCGGGGCTGTCGGCGACGGCGGCGCACTCGGCGTGCCAGCCGGGGGCGGCGTGCTCGGCGAGGTTGCGCTCCAGACAGGCGTGCAGGGCCGGGGCGGGTTCGGCGGCCAGCACGCGGACGCCGGGGCGGGTGCGGGCGCAGTACACCGACATCAGGCCGATGTTGGCGCCGACGTCGACCACGGTGTCGCCGGGCCGCAGCCGTCCGGTGGCCCGGTGGTAGGCGCCGGGCGGCAGCATCTCGCGCCACATCGCCACGGCGGCGGGGCCGTTGGTGCACCACACCTCGGGCCCGTCGGGGAGCTGCTGGCGCCGGGGCGTGCTCATGCCGCCCCCGATCCGAGCGCCAGCAGGAACGCCAGGTCGTCGTGGGCGACCAGGCCGACGTCGCCCACCGGGGTGTCCGGGGCGTCCAGGGACACCTCCAGCAGCCGCTGCCAGGTCTCCCCGAACCGTTCGAGGGTGGTGGCGTCGAAGAGGTCGGTCCGGTAGCGCAGGACGGCCCTGAAGCCCCGGGAGTCCTGGAGGATCTCCACGGTCAGGTCGAGCTGGCCCTCCTGCTGGGGCACGTCGACCAGGTCGGCCCGCAGGCCGCCCAGGTGCACCGGACCCTCGTACAGGCCCTCCACGGGCAGCCGGTCGGCGGCGACCAGGGTGCAGGAGATCCGGAACAGCGGTCCGCCGCCGAGCAGTTCGACGGGGTGGCGGGCGTGGGCCAGGCCCCGGCGCAGCTGGTCCCGGGCGGCGGCGACGGTGTCCAGCAGGGTGGTCGCGGGGGTGAACCGGGCGGGGAGCGGCAGGGCGTTGACGTAGTAGCCGACGGCCTGCCGGGTGTCCGGGGTGAAGCGGGTGGTGGCCGGGCACCCGATGAGGAAGCCGTCGCCGCAGCCGGAGCGGTGCAGGGCGGCCTGGAAGGTGCCGAGCAGCCAGGCGAACGGGGTCAGCCCCCGTGCGGCGGCGGCCTCCCGCAGTCGGCGGGCGGTGTCCGGGTGCCAGTCGATCTCGTGGGTGGCACCGCGCAGGGTGCGGTGCGGCGGCCGGGGCCGGTCGGTGGGCAGCTCGGCGGCGCGGAGCCCCGCGCACACCTCCCGCCAGTGAGCGGCGGCCCGCGCGCCGCGGGGCGAGGCGACGAAGTCCCGCTCTCCCCGCACGTGTGCGTCCCAGGCGACGGCCGGTTGCCGCCCGGGCGGTGGCTGCCGACCCGTACGTGCTCCGTACTCCGTGAACAGGTCGCGCAGCAGCAGCCACTGGGACGTGGCGTCGCTGACGATGTGGTGGGTGACCGTGACGAGGACCGTGTCCTCCTCCGACCGGCGCAGCAGGACCGCGCGGAAGGCGCCCGCGGCGAGCCGGAAGGGCTCCTCGCCGGCCAGGGTGGCGAGCCGGAAGAGCTCGGCGTCGTCGGCGCCCGGCGTCTCGCGGACGTCGAGGCGGACGGAGCCGGGCGCGTCGACGTGACGCACCGGGCCGTCGTCACTTGCGGGGAAGCGGGAGCGCAGCAGGTCGTGGCGGGCCACCAGCGCGGTCAGCGCCTCCTGGAGGACGTCGACCCGCAGGGCCCCGCGCAGCCGTACGGCGAGGACGACGTTGTAGGCGGAGCTGTCCGGGTCCAGCTGGTGGGCGAGCCAGAGGGCTTCCTGCCCGGCGGAGAGGGGACGCGCGCCGCTGGTGGCCCCCGGGGTGACGGTCATGACCGGTCAGTCCTTCCACAGGTGGGAGACGTCGCCGAAGTTCTGGCGCACCCACGTGTCGGAGTAGATGGTGTCGAGGTAGCGGTCGCCGCCGTCGGGGAACATGAGGACGCAGTTCGAGCCCTCCGGGACGCGGTGCCGGATCTTCCACAGCGCGGCCACCGCCGCCCCGGAGGAGCCGCCCGCGAGCACCGCCTCCCGGGCGATGAGCCGGCGGCAGGCGACCACGCACTCCAGGTCGGAGATGTGGACCACCTCGTCGGCGTAGGCGGGGTCGGCGAGCGGCGGCACCACGGAGGCGCCGTGTCCGGGGATGAGCCGCTGGGTGGACTCCAGGCCGAAGATCGCGCTGCCCAGCGCGTCCACCGCGACCACCTTGGTGGCGAGGCCGCGCTCGCGGATGTGGTCACGGCAGCCGCGCAGGGTGCCGAAGGTGCTGACCGGGCAGAACAGGTAGTCGACCTTGCCGTCGAGGCTCTCGGCGATCTCCCGCATGGTGGTCTCGTGGGCCTTGGGGTTGAGCAGGCTGGAGTACTGGTTGGGCCAGTACGCGTCCGGGATCCGGTCCACCAGCTCCCGCACCCGGCGCAGCCGCACCGGCAGGTACTCGCCGGTCAGCCCGTCGCGTTCGGTGATCACCTCGACCTCGGCGCGGAAGGCCCGCAGGACGGCGAGGTTCTGTTCGGTGGTCTTGCCGTCGACCACGCAGATGAAGCGCAATCCGAAGTAGCGGCAGATCTGCGCGAGGCCGACGGCCAGGTTGCCGGAGCTGGACTCGACGATCACGGACCGGCCGGGCTCCACCTCACCGCTGCGGATGGCCCCCAGCAGCATGCCGAGCGCGGAGCGGTCCTTGATGCTGCCGCCGGGATTGAACCGCTCGACCTTCCCGAACACGCGGGACCCGAAGTCCGGGAGCAGCCGCGACAGTTCGACGAGCGGGGTGTTGCCTACGGTGGACAGGATTCCGGGAAAGGTTTTCCGGGGCATGGCGGGCCCTCCAGGGCGTACGGCTAGCGAGCCAGCTCGGCCGCGAGGTGGGCGGTGATCGCGTCGATGGTGGGGTGGTCCCAGGCCAGCGTCGGCTCCACCACCAGCCCGAACCGGTCCTCCACGTCCCCGCACAGGGTGAGCGCGTACACCGAGTCGAGCCCCATCTCGGCGAGCTGGGTGCCCTCGTCGATGTCGGCGGGGTTGCGCTCCAGGTAGTAGGCGACCCGGTCGACGAGCCAGGCCCGGATGGCCTGCGGCGCGCTGACCTCGGCGGGGGCCGCGGTGGCGGCGGTGGTGTCGGTCATGAGTCAACTCCCTTGTCGGACCCGCCGTTCGCGGCGAGCCGGGTGCGGAAAAGGTCGAAGGTGCGAGCCGTTCCGTGCCGCGCGGAGAGCTCCGCGAAGAGTCCCTCCACGACGGCCTCGGACAGCGGTGCGCGACGCGGGCCGAGCCGCTGGGCGAGCCGGTGCAGCGCGGCCACGGCCCAGCGCGGATCGGCGAGGAACGGGTCCCCGGCCGGGTCCTCGGCGGCGGCCCGCCACACGCCCAGACAGGCGGCGGCCGCGAGAAGGAGCACGTACCGCTCGGCGAGCAGAAAGGCACGGCGGCCGGCGAGCGGGGTGCGGTCCTGCGGGGAGAGCGCGCCGGCACGGTCCGCGAGGTCGGCGAGATGCCCGCTGAACTCGGCCGCGAGCGAGCCCAGTTCGGCGTACTCGGGACCGCGCCGGGCGAGCTGCTCGGCGAACTCGGGCAGCAGCGCGGCCAGTGAGTCGGCCCCGCGCGCGGTCAGTTCCAGACGGCCGAGGTCGAGAGCGGGCAGCGGGTCGTGGAGCCGGAAGAGCGCGTCGTCGTACGACCGTCTCGTCCCGGTGAGTGCCGGGCGCCAGGCGCGGTCGGCGAGCCGGGGCAGCTGCGGCACGATGTTCGACAGGCACACCGCCCCGCTCGCGTGGGCGAGCGCGACGACGGGCAGGTCCCGGGCCGTCTTCTGGAACCCGGCGTAGGGCCCCTCGCGCACATAGCTGCGGGCGCCCAGCAGCACCCCGAGCCGGTAGGAGCTGTCCTGGAGCAGCCTGGGCACCAGGTACTTCACCGCCGCCGACCGCACGCTCGCCTCCTCGGGCGCGAGGTGCAGGGTGCGGGCGGCGACCATGGCGAGCGCGTCGCAGACCAGCAGGTCGACGAAGGCGCCGGTCAGGGTGGCGCGGGCGAGGGGCAGGGCGCTGACGGGACCGCCGTACAGCTGCCGCTCCTCGGCGAAGGAGAGCACGGTGCGCAGTTGCCGGTCGCCGACACCGACCACCATCCCGGGCAGCACGCAGCGGGTGACCTGGAAGACCTTCAGGACGGTCTCCAGGGCGCCGCCCTCCTCGCCGAGCAGGGCCTCGGCGGGGACGGGGGCCGCGGTGAAGTCGGCGCCGCCGAGCAGGCAGCCGCGCACCCCGGAGGTGGGGTAGCGGGCCGAGCGGTCGATCTCCGGCGCGTCGAGGCCCACCAGAAGATGGGAGTGGCCGCGGCTGCCGGGGCGGTCGTCGGTGCGGGCGAACAGGACCGCGGCCTCGGCCCGGCCGATGTTGTTGACCAGCTGTTTCCCACCGTCGAGGAGGTAACCGCCGCCGGGCGCGGGCCGGGCGGTGAGCGCGATGCGGGCGAAGTCGCTGCCGTGGTCGAGCTCGGTGTAGGCGGCGACGACCCGGCCGCCGCCGCACAGCAGGTCCGCCACCCGGCGCCGCTGCTCGTCGGAGCCGTCCGCCCACACGGGCAGTCCGGCGATGAAGCTGGTCACCCCGTGCCCGATCGCGAGCGAGGCGTCCCACCGGAACAGGCTGCGCATGAGCAGCGCGAACCGGTCGGCCCGCGCGAACCGCCCGCCGAACTCCGCCGGCACGAACTCGGCCCCGAGCCCGAACCCGGTGAGCGCCTGCTCCCCGGCCGCGAGCAGCTCACCGCGTTCGTCGGCGTCGAGCACGGCCTTCAGGCCCAGCGGGTTGGCGGGGTCGTCGGGGTCCCCGATCAGCTCTTCGAGGGCGGCGATGCGCTTGAGGGCGGGGTCGGTGGCGGTGTCGGTCGCGGGGCCGGCCGTCTCCGGTGTCAGCAGGTCCGTCATGCCGCTTCCTCCTTCGGGGTCTCGGCCAGGCGGCACGGGAACAGCGAGAACAGCAGGCCCTGTTCGCTCTGTGCGCGCAGGGCCGGGAGCAGGGCGTCCAGCGCGGGCCCGTCGGTGTCGTCCAGGTCGGGGGCGCCGGTGAGGCGGTGCAGCAGGCGGGCCAGGACCGCGTCCAGCCAGGCCGCGTCCGTCCACAGCGGACCCCGGGTCCTGGGCGTGCCGGTGTTCTCCAGCCACAGGTGCAGGCTCGCCGCCCCCGCGTACACGAGGGCGTACCGGCGGGCCGCGTCGAAGGCCGACTCCGGTACGGCCCGGGCGCTGTGCCGCAGGGCGCCCATCTCGGCGTGCAGGTCCTCGGCCAGGGCGAGCAGCGTCCGGGCCCGCTCGGCGACCCCGGCGGGCGCGCTCCTCGCGACCCGCTCGACCGCCTCGGGCAACGACTGCACCACGCTGGACCCGGACCGCGCGTACAGACTCAGCCGGCCGTGGTCCAGCGCGGGTGCGGGGCCGTCGAGGCGGGCGGCCACCGCCACGCCGTCGAGGTCGGCGAGCCGGCCGCGCCATCCCCGGCACAGCACCGGGAACTGGTTGATCAGCGAGTTGAGGTTGACGGCCGTGCTGCCGTCGAAGATCCCGACGATCCGGTGGTCCCGCTCCAGCTTCTGGAACGCCCCGTCGGCGAAGTCCCTGGTGAGCATCGCGCGGGCGCCCAGCAGTGCGCGCAGCGCCCCGATCACCTCGTCGCCCAGGGTCGGCACCAGGTACTTCGCCACCGCCGAGACCGCGCTCTGCTCCCCGGTCAGGGTGTGCGTGGAGCGGGTCGCCACCAGGCTCGCGGCCTCCATGGCCAGCAGGTCGGCGTAGGACTCGGCCAGGGTGCGGCCGGCGTGCGGGAGGTCGGCGAGCGGGCGCCGGTAGAGCTGGTGGGAGCGGGCGAAGGCCTCGGCGATCCGCAGGGCGTGGTCCGTCATGCCCAGGGACATCGCCGAGCAGAGCGTCCGGGTGATCTGGAAGCCCTTGAGGATGATCTCCAGCCCCTCTCCCTCGCCGCCCACCAGCGCGTCGCCCGGGATCAGGGCGCCGTCGAAGGCGATGCCGCTGATGTCGGCGCCGCGCACCCCGTGCGTGGGCACCTTCGGCAGCGGCCGCCAACTGCCCCCGGGCAGTGCGGACTTGTCCACCAGGAAGAGGCTGAAGCCGCGGGTGCCGCCCTCCGGCCGGGTACGGGCCAGGACGCACACCAGGTCGGCCCGGGTGGCGTTGTTGATGAGCCACTTGCGGCCGTCCAGTCGCCAGCCGTCCGTCGTGCGCTCGGCGCTCAGCTCGCCCGCCAGCAGATCGCTGCCGTGGGCATGCTCGGTGAGCGCGAGCGAGACCACGGCGCCCTGGTTCACCCGCTCGGCCAGCGCGCGGGCCTGCTCCTCGCGTCCCGCCACCCACACCGAGACGGCGCCCAGGTAGGTCTTGGCGTGCGCGAGGGCGGAGGTGAAGTCCCGCCGGGACAGGGTGCGGATCAGCTGGAGCAGCTCCTCGGCGCTGCGCAGCTCGCCCCCGTGCTCGACCGGCACGAAGGAGCGGGGCACGGCGAGTGCGTCCAGCTCCCGGCACACCTCGGCCGGGAACTCCTCGTCCCGGTCCCACCGCGCGACCCGCCGGTAGGAGAACGCCCGCCGCTCGTCCCGGGGGTCGCCGAGCCGCTCCTCCAGCTGCCGGGCGAATCCGTGCGGATCCCAGCCCGTCCGGAAGGACCTGGTGAGCTCGGGCGACAACTCCTCGTGCAGCGGCGCAAGTTCACCGGCCTCGAACAGCTCCCGCATCCGGGCCCGCCGGATCTTCCCGCTGGTCGTGCGGTGCACCCGGCCCGGCTTGACCAGCACCACGCCGCCGACCCGCACCCCGAGGCGCCGGGCGAGACGGGCGCGGGCGGTGCGGGCGAGCGCGGCCAGCTCGTCGGCCGTACGACCCCGCCCGCGCACCTCCTGGACCGCGACGATCTCCTCGGCGCCCGCGCCGGCGGGCCGGGACGCGAAGACGGCGGTCGGACGGTCGGTGAAGGCGGCGTCCAGGTCGCGCAGTTCCCGCTCGATGTCGTGCGGATACAGGTTCCGGCCGTGCACGATGATCATTTCCTTGAGACGGCCGGTGACGTACAGCTGTCCGTCCCGGAACGCCCCGAGGTCACCGGTGCGCAGAAAGGGACCGCTCCCGTCGGCGGTGACCGCGCCGAAGGTCCGCCCGGTCTCCTCGGGCCGGTTCCAGTACCCGAGCGCGACGCTCTCGCCGCGGATCCAGATCTCCCCGACCCGCCCCTCGGCCAGCTCACCCCGGCCCGCCGGGTCCACGATCCGCACGTCGAGCCCGTCCACGACACCACTGCCGGCCAGCTCCTGGCGTACGGCGCCCTCCTGGGCCTCGGCGACCTCGTCCCGGGCCAGGGCGCCCGCGTCGGCGGACAGCACGGTCGGCGGTTCGTCGGCCGGGGTGCCGGAGACGTAGAGGGTGGCCTCGGCGAGGCCGTAGCCGGGCAGCAGGGCGCGCGCCGAGAAGCCCGCGCCGGCGAAGCGCTCGGCGAACCGGGCCAGGGTGGCGGCGTCGACGGGTTCGGCTCCGTTGCAGGCGTAGCGCCAGCGCGACAGGTCGAGGCCGGCGGTCTGCTCCTCGGTGAGGCGGCGCGCGCACAGGTCGTAGGCGAAGTTGGGGGCGCAGCTGACCTCGGCGCCGTACTCGTCGATGAGCCGCAGCCAGGACACCGGGCGCTTGAGGAACTCGGTGGGCGACATCAGCACCGCCGTGCCGCCCAGGTACAGCGGGGCGAGCATCATCGCGATGAGGCCCATGTCGTGGTGGGCGGGCAGCCAGCTGCACCAGGTCATGTCGCCGTGCCAGCCGTGCCGGTCGCGCATCATCCCCAGGTTGTGGACGAGCGCCCCGTGCGGCACCATCACGCCCTTCGGGTCGCTGGTGGAGCCGGAGGTGTACTGGAGGAAGCACAACGCGCCCGCGTCGACGGGCAGTTCACGCCAGGCGTCGGCGTCCCCGGCCCGCTCGGCCCGCGCCACCTCCACCGCCGTGAGTCCGGGCAGGTCCGCCCGCTCGGCCTCCAGCCACCGGCGTACGGCCGTCAGGCCCGGGCCGTCGGTCAGCACCAGAGGGGCCCCGGTGTCGGCGGCGATCGCGGTGGTCCGTGACTCCTGGCGGCCGAACCCGCCGGGCAGCGGCACCGGCACGGGCACCGCGCCGGCGTACAGGCAGGCCAGGAAGGCGCGCAGGAAACCGGTGCCGGGCCCGCAGGACACCAGCACCCTTTCTCCGGGCGCCACTTGGCCCGCGAGCCAGTGCGCCGCCGCCCGGGCCCCGCGGTCCAGCTCGCCGTACGTCAGCTCCTCCACCTCCGCCCCGGTGCGGAAACGGACGGCGCTGTGCGCGGGCCGGCGCTCGGCCCTGCGGCGCAGCGCGCCGACGAAGCTCTCGAAGTCGGTCACCCCAACTACTCACCCTCTGCGGCCCGTCGGGCCGCGCTCGCACAGCAGCGGTTTGGACTTCAGCCAACCGGCGCGCACTATGCGGCACCTATACGTGGCTTTTGCCGGCTCGTCCGACGTCCGGCGGGACGCCGACGGCCGCCGTACGCACCTCAAGGGGGGAGGGGTCGCGTACGGCGGCCGTGGGGGGTGATGCGGTGGGCCGGGGGGTCGGCTCAGCCGCATCCGCCCGCGTGCCCGTCGTCGACGCGGACTTCGGCGCCGTCGAGGGGGGCGGGCTCACTCGGGTCCGGCGCGAGCCGGGGGTCCTTCGCCACCAGCGCGGCGACGAAGGCGGGGAGCCGGTCGACGCCCCAGTACTTGTCGTAGTGGTCGACGAAGAAGGGCACGCCGAAGACGCCGTCCCGCTGGATGTCCAGCAGCACCCGCACTCCCTCGGCACGCAGCTCCGGATCGTCCGAGGCATGCGCCAACTCATCCGGATCGAGACCGAGTTCGGCGGCGAACCCGGCGACGGTCCGCCGGTCGCAGACGTCCTGCCCGAGCTCCCAGCGGGCCCGGGCGGCCAGCGCGATGTACTGCGGCCCCCGGCCGTGCCGGGCCGCGGCCAGATAGCCGAGGTGCGGCACCTCCCACACCGGGTCGCGGTCCACCGGCCAGCTGAAGGAGAGACCGCGCGCGGCGGCCAGCCGCCGTACGTCCTGGAGGATGTAGCGGTGCTTCTCCGCCGACATCGGCGTGTAGGGAAAGGCCCCGCCGGCCTCCGCGAGCAGCTTCGCGCTCAGCTCGTCCGGCTCGAAGAACGGCACCCACTCCAGGGCCGCCGCCGTGCGCGGATGGTGCGCCAGCAGATCCCGGTAGGCCAGCCACGAGTAGGGGCTGCGCAGCGAGAAGTAGAACCGCGGGGGTCTGCGGGTGCGCCGGGCGGCGCTCACAGCGAGATGCCGCCGTCCACCTGGAAGACCTGGCCCGTGATGTACGACGCCTCCTCGGAGACCAGGAAGGACACCAGCGAGGCGACGTCCCCGGGGGACCCGAACCGCTTGAGCGGGATCCGGCCCTGCATCTCCTTGGCCTTCTTCGGCGGCAGCACCGAGGTCATGTCGGTGTCGATGAAGCCGGGCGCGACCGCGTTGGCCCGGATGCCGTGCCGTCCCGCCTCCTTGGCGAAGGACCGGGTGAAGCCGATGATCCCCGCCTTGGACGCCGAGTAGTTGGTCTGGCCCGCGTTGCCCGCCACCCCGGCCACCGAGGAGAGGGTGACCACGGCGCCGCCGCCCCGCTTGACCATCGGGAAGGCCACGGCCCGGCACAGGTGGTAGGTGCCGTCGAGGTTGGTGCGCACGACCGCGTCCCAGTCCTCGTCCGGCATCAGCACCAGCGGGCTGTCCCGGGTGATCCCGGCCGAGGTGACCGCGGCCGTCGCCGGCCCGAGGACGTCCTCGGCCGCCTGCACGAACTCCCGCACCTGGGCGGCGTCGGCCACGTCCACCCGCCGTGCGTGCACCCGCCGCCCCAGCTCCCGCACCTCCTTCTCCACCACGGCGGCGGACTGTTCGTCGGAGCGGTAGCAGAACCCGATGTCGTAGCCGTCGCGGGCGAGCCGCTCGACGACCGCGCGGCCGATACCGCGCGAGCCGCCGGTGACGAGCGCGACGCGTGGGCCCCGGCTCTCTGTCTGTACGGACATTCCGTCGTCCCCTTTCTGTGTGTCGGACGGTCGGCTTTCTGTGTGTCGGACGGTCGGTTCTCCGTGTCTCAGACGGTCAGCAGCGCACGCCCGGGCGCCGGCGCCAGCTCGGTGACATCGCGCAGCGCCACGACGAACGCCCCGATCCGCAGCACCTCACGGCTGCCGACGTACGTCTCCCCGGCGAGGATCGCCGTCTCGTCCACGGCCTTGACCATCCGCACCCGGTGCTCCAGGACGTCCCCGGGGTAGGCGCGCGCCCCGAAGGCCACCTCGTTGATGGAGCCGGCGAGTTCGACCTTCCCGGCCAGCACGTCCGGGTTGGGCGCCTCCCACACCGACAGCAGCACCGCGGACTGCGCCCAGGACTCCACGACCAGGGAGGTCGGGTAGGCGTAGTCGGCCGGGTCGGCGTCCTGGCCCAGCGGGGCGTAGCAGGGCTCGTTGCCGGAGACGGCCTTGACGGCGGTCAGGCTCTGCCCGGGCACGATCCGCCGGACCCGGTCGACGAGCAGCAGCTGGCCGCGGTGCGGGATGGTGTTCTTGATACGGCTGAGGCCGTACGCGTCCCCGGTCACGCGGCGCCCTCGGCTTCCCGGGCCTCCTGGTCGTGACCGTCCCTGACCCGGTACCGCAGCCGGATGTCGGCGACCTTGCCGCGGTTGGTGGCGACGACCGCCTTGAAGAGCAGACCGGCCGCGTTGTCGGTGACGCTCAGGTCGGCCAGCACCCGGTCGCCCGGGAACACCGGGCGGTGGAACCGGCAGCGGTCCATGGCGACGAGGTCGACCTCGCCGCCCTCGGCCCCGTCGGGGGCGGGCACGTTGCCGTGCGCCCACTGGCGGACCGTGCGGTCGGCGGCCTCGATGAGGAAGACGCCGGGCAGCACGGGGAAGCCGGGGTAGTGGCCGTCCACGACGGGCCCGTCCTCGGGGGCGTCGAAGGCGGTGACCGCCCCCGCAGGCCCGCTGCGGATGAGCTCCAGCTCGCCGAGCGGCGTCGCGGCGCTCATCGCGCGTCCCGCAGCTTGCGGTCGAGCAGCTCGTAGGTGCCGCGCAGCGAGGTGATCGCGGCGAGCTCGGTCTCCTGGAGCTTGACCCCGTACTCCTTCTCCAGCCGCACGGTGATCTCCAGCGCCATCAACGAGTCCACGTCGAGGTCGTCGACGAAGTGCGCCTCGTCGGTCACCTCGGCGACGTCCAGGTCGAGAACATCGGCGACGAGCTCCCGCAGCTGCTCCTTGTCGAGCACGGAGCCGGCGATGGTGATGTCGGTCATGACGTACACACGTCCTTCCTGATGATGACGAACACAGACAAACCTGACGAACAGCCGCCGCAGCCGCTGGAGGGAGCGACGGAAGAGAAAGAAGAAAGACGGAGCCCGCAAACCCGAGCCCACCGAAGACGAGCGCGCGGCCGCCGACGGCGCATCCGCCCCACCGGGGCCACCCGCACCCGACGACGATGGCGAAACGGGTGGTGCGGGTCGGAATCCAATAACCACCCACGAACCCGCGGCCGCCGACGGCGCATCCGCCCCACCAGGGCCACCCGCACCCGACGACGATTGCGAAACGGGTGGTGCGGGTGGGCTCACAAAGGCCGAAGGCGAAGCCGAGGTCACGGCGCCCCGACCCGCAGCACCACCGCCCCCGCCTGCCCGTCCACATCCACGGAGGTCACCAGCGCCACCTCCCCCCGACCACCCGCGGCGACCACCCCGGCGACCTGGAGCGACGCCGACGCCGCCCCCAGATCCCCGACCAGCCGCCGCAACCGCAGCCGAGGCGGCCGGCGCTCCCCGAAGATCCCGGCGAGCGCGGCGTCCTCCCGCGCCCCGAGCACCCCGCCCCCGTCGGACGGCACCAGCAGCCCCACGTCCTCGACCCGGACGTCGGCCTCCTTCAGCGCCTCCCGCACGGCCCGCGCCACCGCCTCGTCCACCCCCTCCGGATCGGGGAAGGCGATGAACCGGGACCCGAGCAGCGAAGCCACCGCGGTACGCCCGTAGGCCCGCGCCCGCCCCGCCGACTCCAGCAGGAACAGCGCGCACCCCTCCCCGAGCGGCCCGACCGGCTGCCGCTGCGGCGCCCCGCTGCGCGCCCGGTACTCCAGCCAGGCCCGCTCCCGGGAGAACTCCTCGACCGCCCCGCACAGCACCGCCTCGCAGTGCCGGCGCCGCAGCAGCCGCGCCGCGTAGCTGAGCGCGAGCAGCCCGGTCAACGCCCCGCCGGAGACCGTCGTGTTGGGCCCGCGCAGGGTGTGCCAGATGGCACTCTGCCCGGCGGCACGGTTCATCACGGTGTTGGGGAACAGCGCGGGATCGACGTGGAAGGGCTTCTCCCCGGTCAGCGAGTCCCGCGTGAAGTCCATGATCGACTGCACACTGCCGTGCCCGGTGCCGAGCACCATGCCCACGGCCTCGGGCATCTCGTCGGCGAGCCCCGCCCCGGCCTGCTCCAGCAGCATCCCGGCGGTGGCCACGGCGAGCCCGGTGGCCCGGTCCATCGCCCGGGTCCCCTTGCGCCCGAGCACCGCCCGCACCTCGAAGTCCGGTATGCGTCCGGCCCGTTCGTAGGGCCCGAGGTCGGCGTCCGGATCACCGGCGCGCACCGCGTCCCGCGAGCCCCGTACGCCCTCGGCGAAGGCCTCGGCGCCGAGCCCGTACGGCGACGCCACGGACCAGCCGGAGACGACCAGGGTGTCCGGGTCCGCCCCGGTGGCAAGACTGACACTCATAGCTGTCTGCTCCTGAAGTCGTAGAAAGTACGCGGAAGTTGGCAGGTGACGTACGGCAGGACCCGCGGGCCGCGGCGCGTCGGGACAGTCCCCTCAGCCCCACGCCCCCGCGGCGGCGTGCAGCTCCGCCCCGTCGACGCCGATGGTGTTGCCGGTCAGCCACGAGGACTCGGTTCGCGACAGCAGCGCGACCGCGTCCGCGACGTCCTCGGGCCGGGTCAGCCGCCCGTGCGGGTTGTTCTCGGCGGCCCGCTCGATGTACCCGGCGTGCTCGGGGATCCGCCGCAGCGCCGGAGTGACGGTGGTCCCCGCCCGCAGCGCGTTCACGGCGATCCCGCGGGTGGCCAACTCGCAGGCGAGCTGCCGCACATGGGACTCCAGCGCGCTCTTGGCCGCCGACACCGCCCCGTAGCTCGGCAGGTGCTGCGAGGTCCCGGCGCTGGTCATGGCGTACACCTTGGAACCGACGCGCAGCAGGCCCGCCTCGACCAGGTCCTGCGTCCAGTGGACGAGGCTGTGCGCCATGACGTCGAGCGTCATCTCGATCTGCCGCCCGCTGATCCGCTTGTCCCACCCTTCGCGCGGCAGGAACGGCACGAGCGATCCGAAGGCCAGCGAGTGGACGAGGATCCTTATCCCCCCGCCGGCCCCGGTCAGTTCGGCGAGCTCGGGCACGACCGCGGCCCGGGTCGCCCCGGAGGCGGCGTTGGCGTTGAAGAACCGCGCCTCGACCCCCTTGCCGCGGATGTCCTCGACCAGCCGCGCGACCTCGTCCGCACGGGCCGCGGTGTCGAAGTGCACCCCGGCGACGTGGACGCCCTCCTCGGCGAGCCCGAGCGCGATGGCCCGCCCGATCCCGCTGGACGCCCCCAGGACCAGGCACCAGCTCCCCTCAAGCGACTTCAGCATGCTGCAACTCCCCTGTGAGACGGTCCTGTACGGCCGTGACCCGGACGAACGCGACCTGCCCCGCCCCGGTCGCACTGACGACGAGCCGCTCCCCGCCACCCGGCGCGGTCACGGCGGCCGCGAGGGCGAGAGCGGGTCCGAGACAGCCGGTGCGCCGGGAGGGCAGCTCGCCCTCCCCGGCCGTGCCACGCGGACGCAGCCCGGCGACGGCCCCGGCGACGGCCCCGGACACCGGCGAGGTGTCGAGATCGAGGTGCACCTGCGGCACCGGCGCCCCCGGAACCAGCTCCTGAAGCACCCGGTCCAGCACCAGCGCGGCCCGCTCCCGCCCGTCCCGACGCTCCAGCGCCCCCGGGGGCAGGAACACCGAGCGGGCCCGCAGCGTGGCGTGCACGGCGGCGCCGCGGGCGCGGGCCGCGGTGAGCGGTTCCAGGGCGAGTACGGCCGCCCCCTGCTCCCCGCCCCCGCCCCGCGAGGCCGGCACCGGTTCCTCCGTCGCGGCCAGCAGCAGCGCCCCGCAGCGGCCGGCGGCCAGTGCCGAGGCCCCCGTGGACAGGGCGTCCAGCGCGGCCGTACGGGCGGTGGCGACGGTCAGCGCGAAGCCGTGCAGGGAGAGTTCGGCGGCGAGCCGGTTTCCGAGCACGTTGACCGCGAAGTACGGCGCGAGAGCGGGGGAGATCCCGTCGGCCCCCTGCTCGGCCACGGTGGCGTCCATCGCGTCGTAGGCCCCGGCGAGCCCGGCGTTGGTGGCGAGCAGCAGCCCGCGCCGGTCGGCTGGGACGGCATCGCCCCAGTTCCCGTCGGCGACGGCGGCCCGAGCGGCGGCGAGCACGTACTGGGCGGCGGCGGGAAGGTACTTGTACCCCCGCGCCCCGAGCCGCACCCGGTGGTCGAACCACGCCCCGTCCCCCGGCAGCCCCCCGTAGGCGGCGGCCTCACCGGGCTGGTCTCCCCACGGAGAAACCACCCCGACCCCGGTAACAGCAACGTCACCCACCGAGACCTCCCGAGAACGACGAGCCCGAATTCCCGGCAGCAGACGAACCACCGCCACCCACAGGCGACGAACCGTCAGCCGCCGACGGCGAATCCGCCCCACGGGGGCCACCCGCACCCGACGACGATTGCGCAACGGCTGGTGCGGGTGGGAACGAAAAGGCCGAAGGCGAAGCCGAAGCCACAGCCCCCAGCACCACCGACGCGTTGTTCCCCCCGAACCCGTACGCGTTCACCAGCACCCGCCCCGCACGCAAGGGCACAGCCCCCGACGGCAACCACACCCCGCACTCCGGGTCCTGCTCCTTCACCGGCACGTTCCCCGGCACCACCCCGTGCCGCAGGATCAACGCCCCCGCCACCACCCCGAGCGCCGCGGAAGCCCCACCCGCGTGCCCCAGCAACCCCTTCAGGCTGTACAGCGGCACCCGCCCGGCGTCACCACCGTCACCGCCACCCAGCACCCGCCCCAGCAGCCGGCTCTCCAGCACGTCGTTGAGCCGCGTCCCGGTCCCGTGCGGCACCACACAGCCCACGTCGTACGGCGGTTCGCCCAGCGCCCGCTGCATCGCCCGCACGATCTCCTCGCCGTCCTCCCGAGGAGCCGTCGGATGGTCGCCGTCACAGCTCCATCCGACCCCGTCGAGCCGCAGCACCCGTCCGTCCCCGGCGTCGAGCGCGCCCCGGGCCCGGGCGTGCGCCGCCGACTCGACGACCACCACCCCCGCGCCCTCCGCGAACACCGTCCCGGCCCGGTCGCTCTCGAAGGGCCGGCACCGCTCGGGATCGACGGCCCCGAGCCGGTTGAAGCACCCGAGCGCGACCCGCGAGTAGGCGTCGGAGCCACCCGCGATCACCACATCGGCCGCGCCGCCCCGCACCAGGTCCAGCGCGACTCCGAGGGCGTACCCCCCGGCGGCGCAGGCGTTGGCGACGTCGACGGCCTCGCCGAACAGGCCCAGTTCACCGGCGAGCGCGCTCGCGAGCCGGAACGGCGGCTGCCACCGCTCCCCGCCCCGCCCCCGCTCGTTGACACCGGGCTCACCCATGCAGCTGCCGAGCACGACCGCACCGCGCACCCCGTCCAGGGCAGCCGCGTCCAGCCCCGCGTCGGCCAACGCCTCGGCGGCGGCAAGAGAGGCGAACCGCGTCGCCCGCTCGTCGGCGAGCCCGAAGCCGGACCCGTCCGGGCCGGGCAGGTCGAGGTCGGGCACCAGGTTGATCAGCGGCAGGTCCATGAGGGCGAGCGGGTCCGCCGGCCGGTCCGGCAGACGGGTCCCGGCCGCCGTCATGGCCCGCCACAGCCGGTCCGCACCGACACCGTGGCAGGTGACGGCGCCGACCCCGGTGACCACGGCCTCGACCTCGGCGTTCATGCCGTCCGGCCCTCCAGGGCCGCGTTCATGCGGTCGTCGAAGGAGACCAGCGACCAGTCGCGCCGGTTCTCGATGACGGCGTACCCGTGGGTGATCCGCCCGGTGGCGGTCTGCACCAGCTTCCCGTGGCGGACGACGTAGGTGTCCATGCGGGAGTCGTAGGTGAACCCCTTGAAGACGCTCTCGACGGTGAGGACGACGTACAGGTCCTCCTCCATGCGCGCCTCGTCGAGGACGGTGATCCGCGAGTGCGGCACCACGGGGATCCAGTTCTGCTCGTCGAGGAGCGTCTTGATGGAGACCCCGCGGTCGGCGACCAGCCGGTCCTTGGCCTCCTCCATCAGCCGCAGATAGCCGGACATCTGCTGGCGCTCGGTGAAGTGGCAGTACCAGTAGGGGATACGGAACTTCCAGGCGTACGCGTTCTTCCCGGCCGTCAGCTCCTTGACCAGGTCGTCGGCGGCCAGGTCGGCCTCGACCGGCTCCGGCGTCCAGCCCGGCTCGGCGGCCAGCCGGTCCACCGCGAACGGCGCGAGCGCGGCCGGCACGGGCAGCTCGCCGCCACCGCGCGGGTCGAGGCGCAGCTGGACCCGCACGGTGGAGGTGACGGCCTTCAGCAGCGTCTCGCGTCGCACGTGCAGGGTGACGGCGAAGACCAGCTCGCCGTCCTTGGCCCTGCGGTGCGGCTGCACCTCGGCGACGGCCGTGTCGTCGATGTGGAAGGCGTGCAGGATGCGGGTGTCGATGTCGACGATGTCGGTGCACAGGCCGTACACCTCGTAGACCGTGCCGGGCGCGAGGCCGGCCTGCCGCAGATGGTTCAGTACGGCTTCCTCGACGAGGTAGTTGACGTGCTTGAACCCGATCCAGGTGCAGATGTTGGAGCCCTCGTAACGGGGCCTGATCTCCAGGGAGCTGGGCTCCTTCAGGGCGAGGACGGCGGCCTCGATGTCAGCGCTGGGCGTGGTGGTCACGTCGACTCCGTGAGTAGTGATGGGCAGGAAGAACGGAACGCTCGTACAGGTGAAGGAAGGTGAGGGTGCTCGGCGGCGCTCAGGCCCCGGCCCGCTCGGGGAAGACCTCGTCCAGCAGCTCGTGCACGGCGTCGGCGAAGTCCCGCGGCCGCTCCGCCATCGCGAAGTGCCCGCAGTCGTGGAACAACCGCAGCCGGCCGTCGGGCAGGGCGGCGGCCAGCGCCCGGGCGTCGTCGGGCGGGGCGGCGAAGTCGTCGGCACCGGCCACGACGAGCACCGGCAGCCGCAGGGCGGCCACATCGAGTCCGGGACTGCGCAGATAGGCCCCGAAGAACTGCTGCCAGCCGTACGGCCCGATCCGCTCCCGCACCCTGAGCGCCATCGCGGCACGCAGCTCGGCCGGGACACGGTCGCCCGCGCCGATCCGCAGCCCCTCTTCGAGGATCCGGTGGAACCCGTTCAGGTAGTACTGGGCGTCGTCCCAGGTGAAGGCGTCGGGGGAGCGCCGGTGGAAGGGAGCGACGACCACGGCGGCCCCGACATCCCCTCGCCGGGCGAGCACTTCGAGCGCGGGCCCCGCGGTGAAGGAGTGCACGACGAGCACGTCCACCCCGCCGGGCACGGCATCCAGGGCCCGCTCCACGTACCCGCCGGGCTCATCGGTGACACTCCACCCCGGGTCGCCTTCGGCCCCCCAGGGCAGCACGGCGTCCCACACCTCGACACCGTCGTCGGCCAGCCCGGCGTAGGCCCCCCACTGGGAGGTACTCCCGGCGAGCCCGTGCAGCAGCAGAACCCGCACGGCCTCCCCTCCTGCGAGCGCCGCCCGCCGCAACCGCACTTCCGCGCCCCGCGGTCGCGCCCGGCCGACCGTCGAACCGTCGGCCGCCGACGGCGATGTGGCCCCACCGGGGCCACCCGCACCCGACGACGATTGCGAAACGGGTGGTGCGGGTGGACTCACGAAGGCCGAAGGCGAAGCCGAGGCCGTCACCCCGCACCCCCCGCCGACGCGAGCAACAGCAACGCCGCACTCGCGTCGTCGCCCCCCGCGTCCCCGGTCCCCGCACTCGCGAGCACCACCTCGTCCGACCCCCCGCTCAGCCACACCGCCCCCGCAGCGCACTGAAGAACCCCCAGCGCACCGGAAGCAGGCCCGTACAGAGCGGCCAGGTCATGAACGGGCGTCGCACTGCTCACCCCCGCTCCCAGTCCCGCCGCGGGCGCCCGCACCCCTTCCGGATGCTCGGGCACACACCACAGCCCGACCGTCCCCGGCCGGCGCCGCCGTACCTCGGAGACCGCGTCCGCGTGCCGCCCCCGCCGCGCGTAGGGCCCGAGCACGGCCAACGCCCGTACTGCGCGAGCCTCGGCCGAGGCCCGTGACTCGACGACGAGCGCGACGGCCCCGTCGAACAGCTCGGGCACCCCGTCCGCACGCCCCTCCGCGACCCCCGTGACCCGGCGCACCGCCGGATTGTCCGGCTCCACGCCCACCACGAGCATCCGCTCGACCCGCCCCGAACCGATGAGCAGCCGGGCCCAGTTGACGGCGTCGAGCCCGGACGTGGGCCCGTTGCACAGCGTCAGGTTCGCGCCCCGCAACCCGTGCGTGATCGCGACCCAGGAGGCCACCACGTTGCTGGAGGTGGCGGGCAGCATCATCGGGCTGGTGTCCAGATAGGAGCCGTCGGCGATGGTCCGCACGGTCTCGCACACGGTGTCGGCGTTGCCGTAGTTGGTGCTGGCACTGACCCCGACGCTCTCGCCGGGCACGGTGAGATCCCCGGCCTCGTCGACGAGCCCGGCCGCCCGCAGCGCGTCCCGCGCCGCGACCATGGCGAGCTTGGTGGCCCGGTCCTTGTACCGCAGCCCGCGCCCGCTCAGCCGCGAGACGGGGTCCGCCGCCTCCCGGTGCCCGTCGGGCAGCGCCGAGAGCAGCCGCGAGGGCCCGTCGAGCCCCCGCACGGCACTGCCGAGCCCGGTGACCACGACTTCCGCCGTGTCGGCGTCGCCCATCACTCACCCCCCGCACGCTCGATGACGGCGACCGCGTTGAGCCCGCCGAAGCCGAAGGAGTCGATCTGCGCGAGCCGCATCGGCTCGGCCGGCCGCTCGGCCGCACCCCGCACCAGCCGGAACCCGGCCACGGCCTCCACGGGATCGTCGAGGTACACGGTGGGCGGGACGGTCCCGGTCCGCAGCACGTCCACCGCCGCGACCAGGCTGTGCAGCCCGGACGCCCCGGCGGTGTGCCCGGTCATCGACTTGATGGCCGTCATGTACGGCGAGACGTCCAGCCCCGCGAACACCGTGCCCAGCGCCGTGGACTCGGCCTCGTCGTTCAGCGGTGTGCCGGTGCCGTGCAGCATGACCAGGTCGATGTCGGCGGGCCGTACGCCGGCCCTCCGGTGCGCCTCCTGCACGGCGGCGGCGATGCTCTTGGCGTCGGGCGCCGAGGGGTGGTAGGCGTCGCAGTTGACCGCGACCCCGCGCACCCGGGCGTGCACCCGCCCCGCCGTTCCCGGCCCGTCGGCCTCCCTGCGCAGGACGACGGCCACCGCGCCCTCGCCCTGGAGCATCCCGCGCCGGGCCCGGTCGAACGGCCTGACCCGGTCGGGGGCTTCGGGGTAGCAGCGGTCGAGCAGCCCGTAGGTGCTCTCGGTGATGGTGTCGACCCCGGCCACGACCACGGTGTCGGCCGCGCCCGTCTCCAGCAGGTCGGCGCCCATGGCCAGCGCGTACAGCGAGGCCGAGCAGGCGTTGGCGACGGTGTGGGTGTCGGCGGCGCCGAAGCGCCGGCGCAGCATGGTGCCGAAGTGCAGGTCGGCCGCGTCGAAGGGGATCCCGTCGCGCCAGGCCAGCTCGACGGAGCGCAGCTCCCTGAGCGTCGTGCCGATCAGCACCGGCACCGCGGACAGGTCGTCCCCGAGCCCGGCGTCCGCGGCGGCCGCGGCGACCGCCTGTTCCAGCCAGCGGGTCGCCCGCAGCGGCTCGTCCACGCCCGGCGCCGGCCGGTCGTCGATCTCGTACGCCACCTGGGCCCGGAACTTCTCCCGGTCGTACCCGCGCAGCGGTCCGAGCCCGCTGCGCCCGGCGACCAGCGAGTCGAAGATCTCCTCGACACTGCCGCCGATGCTGGCGACGGCTCCCATCCCGGTCACGATCCAGCTCATGCCGCGCTCCGGTGGTCGCGGTACGCGCCGAGGATGAGGACGGCGTTGTTGCCGCCGAAGGCCAGCGCGTTGTTCTGGACGACGGTCAGCTCCGCCTCGACGGCCTCGTTGGGCACGCAGTCGACCGCGCACTCGGGGTCGGTCTCGCGGTGGTTGATCGTCGGGGGGATGAAGCCCTCGGTGATCGCCAGCGCACAGGCCGCCGCGGAGACGGCGCTGGCCGCGCCCATGCTGTGCCCGATCATCGACTTGATGGAGACGGTCCGCGGCATGGCGTCCTCGCCGAAGACCTGGCGGATGGCGCCGGCCTCGGTGATGTCGTTGGCCTTGGTCCCGGTGCCGTGCGCGGAGACGAAGTCGACCTGGTCCGGGGTCACGCCCGCGTTGCGGTGGGCGATCTCGATGGTCCGCGCGATGCTGCCCTGGTCGGGGGCGACCGGGTGCAGGGCGTCGCAGGCGAGCCCGTAGCCGAGCACCTCGGCGTAGATCCGCGCCCCGCGGGCCAGTGCCGACTCCAGGCTCTCCATGAGGAGGATGCCGGCGCCCTCCCCGGTGAGGATGCCCTCGCGGTCCTTGTCGAAGGGGCGGCACACCTCGGGGGCGACGGTGCCGAGCCGGTAGAACCCGGTGAACGTCTTGCGACAGGCCGCGTCCGCGCCCCCGCACAGGGCGATGTCGACGTCTCCGCTGCGCAGGGCGTCGTAGCCGTAGCCGACCGCGTAGTTGCCCGCCGCGCACGCGGTCGGGATCGTCACGGCCTCCACGTCCGTCAGGCCCAGTTCGCGCACGATGCCCGCGGACAGCCGCCCCGCGGGAACGCGCCGGGCGACGACCGGGTCGTGCTCCTCGAAGCCGCCCGCGACGCTCGCCCCGACGAGCTGGTCGAGGTCGCGGGACTCGCCGTCCGTGGTGCCCACGGACACCAGGGAGCGGCGGGCCCGTACGTCCTCCTCGGTCAGTCCCGCGTCCTCGACCGCCATCCGCGCGGCGGCCACCGAGAACTGGCTCGCCCGGCCCAGCTCCTCGGGGGGCTGGCGCACGATCCAGCGCTCCGGCTCGAAGTCGGTGACCTCGCAGCCGTTGGCGTGGGCGAAACCGGTCGTGTCGAACGCGGTGATCGGCTTGACGCCGCTGCGTCCGTCACGGAGTCCGGCGGTGAAGGCCTCGACGCCGATGCCGATGCTGGTGACCACACCGAGTCCGGTGATGACGACCCGGCGGCCGGAGGCCTGTGTGTCCGTGCTGATCGAAGCATTCATCGCAGCTCACCCGTCTGACGGTCGGAAGGGGCGTCAGCGTCGGGCGGCTTCGGCCACCACCGCGTACACGCCCTCCAGGTTGACCATGCGGCTGAGCTCGGCCTGGTCGATGGTCACGTGCTGCGTCCGCTCCAGGGCGGCGAGGATCTCGATGGCCCGCAGCGAGTCCGCGTCGTGCTCCTCCTTGAAGAGGCTGGTCTCGGTGACCTCGTCCTCGTCGATCTCGAGGATGTCGCAGACGATCTCCTTGATCTCCTGCTTCCGCTCGGCGTCCAGCCCGTCCGTCAGGCTCACGTTGCTCATCTCGACTCCCTGGGATGATCCATCGGCGCCGGAGCCCGGTGACTCCGCCGTCCCTGATGACCCGAGACTCGACCCACGCGCTATACGGCCCCTATACGGCTTCTGCGCCCACCCAGACGTGCGGGGAACTGCACGACCACCCACCCAGCGGCGCGGGGAACTGCGCGACCAGCCACAACGGACCCGCACCCGACGACAACCGAACCCGGCACCCCCACCGGCGCGCTACTCGTCCTCCATCCCCGCCAGCCACCCCCACTGGGCCGCCCGCAACCCCGCCTGGAACCGGCTCCGCGCCCCCAGCCGGCTCATCAGCTCGGCCGTGATCCGCCGCCCGGTCCGCACCGAGACCCCGAGCTTGCGCGCGACGACCTCGTCCGTGAGCCCTTCCCCCAGCAGCCGCAGCACCGCCTGTTCCTGCGACGTCAACTCCCCCTCGCCGCGCTCCCGGTGCTGCGGCCGCCCCCGGGTGAAGGGCAGCGCGTTCTCCCACACCCGCTCGAACAGCTCGCCCAGCGCGACCAGCACCCCCCGCCCGTGCAGCACCAGCGCCCCCGCCGCGGAGTCGTCGGGATCGGTGGGCAGCACGGCATGGGCGCGGTCGAACACCAGCATCCGCGACGGCAGCGAGGCGGTGGTGCGCACCTCGTCGCCGTGCGAGTGCAGCCACCGCAGGTGTTCCACGGTCGCCGGATCGTTGTGGACGCTGTCGAGGTACACGCTGCGCATGGCGACCCCCCGTCCGGCGAGGTCCTCGCAGAGCGGCCGGCTCGCCTGCCGGCTCTCCGCGGTCTGGGGCCCTCCGGCCGCGAAGGTCAGCAGCTCGGCCTCGCACTTCTGTGTGAGCTCCTCGATGCGGGTACGTATCTCCTCGAGCCCGTTGAGACGCTCGATGACCGAACCCCGCAGATCCTGCTGTGCCGCGTTGTGGTCGTCGATGAAGCGCGCGACCTCCGTCCGCGCCTCGGCCAATTCCTTCTGCCGTTCCAGGAGTTCGTTTTCCCGGCGCGTCACCAGCGCCTGAAGGGCCACGTCCGGGCTCACCGCGCGAAGGTTTTCCGGGGCTCCCCAGGACGGCTTTACGAGATTGAGCCGCACACATTCGTCGAGCGCGGAGCGCACTCGCTCCGGCCGCCACCCCAGGGAGGACACGAGGTCCTCCACCGAGCCCGGCTGTCTGAGCAGCGACCGGTAGATCTCGGACACATGGGACGGCAACCCGAGCGGCTCCAGCATTTGTGCTCCTCCCCCAAGCGATCACAAGGCCGCCGATCATTATGTTTATGCAGAAAATGATTGGCAACGAAAATGTGACTACTCACAGGGTGACCGCACGGTAACAAAGGGCCCGCTTCATCGAAGCGGGCCCTTTCGGCCATGGTTGGCCGACTTCCGTCCCCCGTGGGGGACCGGCTCATCCCCAGATGGGGTCCTCGTCCGGGCTGTCCGTGGACAGGGTCACCGAACCCCAGATCGGGTCCTGCGGGGCGGCCGTCGCGACGCTCGCACCGCCGAGCACGACGGTGACCGAAAGAACCAGGCCGGCGATGACGGCACGCAGCAGGTTGTCACGCATGAAGTATTTCCCCCTCGGAAATCAAGAATTGATTTTCTTGCGATTCCGTCGGCCGGATTTCCCCGTCCTGCCGACAACTGAATCCTTGCCGAGGAAGTGCGTGCACCACCACAGAAAAGCAATGCAGGGAGCTGCGCTGGCAAGGTGCTGACACCGGAACCCGCCCCGCCGTTTCCCGTCCCGGAATACCGCTCTTCCGTGAAAGTCGGCTGACCTGGCCCTACAGCCCCGCCCAGCGGATCGGAATTACCCCCTCCGCGAGCCCCACCGCACCACCCCTGGACGCCTCCCGCCCCGGGGCCCGCACGGGGTGCAGCTTGATGCCAGCTCCGCGCCGCCGAAAGCGCCCGCGCGCGCCGATGAGAGAGACCTCACAGCGTGAGCCGCACCACCACCCCGCCCCCGCGACCAGGCACGAAGAAGCCCCCCAGGTCCGAGACCTGGGGGGCTTCCGTGGTGCGCGAGGGGGGAGTTGAACCCCCACGCCCTTGCGGGCACTGGAACCTGAATCCAGCGCGTCTGCCTATTCCGCCACCCGCGCATTGGGTGTGTCCTCGGGCCCCTCGCCTTGCGGTCCGGCGCCTTCCGACACGCAGAACATTAGCACGCTGGAGGGGGTGGGTTCACATCGCTTATCCGTGGGCAGCCGCCCACCAGCGGGTACGCACACGCCCGCCGAACCCGGGGTGCCGCCGGCCACGTATCAAGCTGTGCCGGTTCACGTATCAACCTCGTACCGGTAGCCCCCGTACGCCCACGAGCCGGTCGGGGTCCACAGTCAGGTGCGGGACACTGGTCTGCGGCCGCCTCTACGATCCTTGACGAAGGAGTTCGACAACGGAGTTCGAAGACGAGCTCCACAGGGAACTTCGGAGGCGTCGACACCCGTCGACCGTGCCGACAGGGGGAACCAGCCGATTCACCGGCGCGTGGATACGATCAGTAAGCAGTACCAGTCAAGCAGCCGGCGCAGTACCCAGGACGGCAAGGACGGAGGAGGTGCCTCATGGGAGTCCTGAAGAAGTTCGAGCAGCGTCTCGAAGGTCTGGTCAACGGCACCTTCGCCAAGGTGTTCAAGTCCGAGGTCCAGCCCGTGGAGATCGCGGGCGCGCTCCAGCGGGAGTGCGACAACAACGCCACCATCTGGAACCGCGACCGCACGGTCGTACCCAATGACTTCATCGTGGAGCTGAGCACGCCCGACTTCGAGCGGCTCAGCCCCTACTCCGGCCAGCTCGGCGACGAGCTCGCCGGCATGGTGCGCGACTACGCCAAGCAGCAGCGCTACACCTTCATGGGCCCGATCAAGGTCAACCTGGAGAAGGCGGACGACCTCGACACCGGTCTGTACCGGGTGCGCAGCCGTACGCTCGCCGGATCCACCGACCAGCAGGCCCCCGGCACATCGGCCCCTGCCGGCCGGCCCGGCCCGGGAGCCGGCTACGGCTACCCGCCGCCCGCTCCGGCCGGCGCTCGGTGTACGGGAGGCCGCTATCACCGAACGAGACCTCGACGAGCACGGCATCCTCACCCCGCCCC
>NZ_JBHUXV010000077.1:0-47764 GCF_042669125.1 Streptomyces sp. NPDC057253
CCTGGTCGTCGACCTCGGCTCCCAGTGGGGCCAGTACGAGTACGTCACCAACGTCGGATTCGCCGCCTGGGCTGGGCCTTCCGCACCTGACCGGGCAAGCGGCGGCCCCCGGGTAGGCCAAGGCGACCCTGGGCACGCCCGCCTTGTCAGTGGGGGCTGCCACGCTGATCAGATGAACGGCGATGAGCAGCTGCTGAACGGACGCGTCTACGGCGCGGACCACGACGACCCCCATCCCGGCCCGCTCCCGCACCGGACGTATGCCGCGCTGGTCGGCGGGCCGCTGGACGGCCTGCTCCTGGACATCCACGGGTGGCGGGCCGAGGACATCGACGACGGGGTAGCCCTGCCCACCGAACTCGGACAGTTCCCCGGCGGCCGGTCGCTGTACGACCCGCGTCCCGACGAGCCGCGCACACCGGGGCAGGGCGTGAGCTGCCGCCTATACTACTCCGGCGACACGCCTTGATCATCAGGCCATTGATGAGGCTGACCGGGTCGAGTGGACACGCGACCAGAGCTCCGACCACGGCTGGTGCTGCTGGTCAGCCGTCGGCTGTCAGCTGGTTGGCGGTGTCCTCGATCTACAGCCGCAGCGGCAACTCACCCTCGAAGAGCAGCTCTTGTACTGGTCCGAGGAACTCCGGCGCCGCCGACAACTCAGCCTGCCCAGCCGATGTGACGGACCTCGGTCGCTCCGGCGTGCGGCATGTACTGGAGCCAGCAGCGGGTCCGAACGCCTCCCGGATCTTCCAGCGCCAACTCGGGCAGCAGCGCATGAAGGAACGGCTGATCGTGTTTAAGCCTGTGGGTAACTCCGATTTCGAGGCCTGGTAGACCCACCGGTAGAGGTGACGGTTGACTGTGACCGGCGCGTACTCGTCGATGAATTCCTTGTATCCGTTCGGGAGTTCTGTGCCGATCTCCGCGTCGAGGCGGGCCCAGCTCTCGGGGTCGGCGAAGCGTCGACCTCCGGGCCCTGGCATCGCGAAGGCAAGAGGCAGATGGTCGGTCGCAGGTTGCGCCTCTCATTCGGCGGAGAAAAACGCAGGAAGATCGACGTGGTTCTGCATCACGTTGGTGGGCTCGTGACGGAATGGGCGGCTCGACGGCTGATCTCGGCGGCGTAGGCGCCCAAGTCTCCGGCGGCCCGCGGCCACTTGACGGCGACGGTGACGTGAGTGCCGAGGGTGGGGGCGAGGATCGCGGCGGGCAACTCGGTGGCGAGGTGGAACCGAGCGCGGCTGGGACGCGCTCGCCGGGCAGGCCGCCGCTGCCGCGCCTCGGAGGCCGGGGCGGATAAGTCGATGATGTGGAGCTGGGCATCGGGCTGGCAGTGGGTGCAGGCCCGCAGCCCTTCGGTCAGGAGGCGGCGGGCTTCGTCGCGGGTGACGGGGCGGCGGCGTGAGCCGATCATGTGGCAGTGGCCGGCGTGGACCTGCACGGGCGGCTTGCCGGCGCCGATGCCGACTTCGACGACCCACTCCGACGGCTGTGGCCGGGCGCGCCGACCGTACTCCTCTTCCGCCGTCCGGCGTTCCAGCCGCTCGATCTTGGCGTCGATGCGGTGCAACCACAGCGCGTGCCACACCCGCAGGGTGCGCAGACGCTCCAGGTCGGGCGGAAGATCATCGAACACATTTTTGATTCTATGCCCATGATCACGGCTCGCACCCTCGCGTGTTCGATTTTATGTTCGATAGCGTGGTGGGGGAGGTGAGGCCGATGAGCACCCGCGCGATCTCGGGCGGGCACGGCGTGGTGATGCACGTGCGCTGCCCGGACCGGCTGGGGGAGGAGGCGTTCCGGCAGGTCCTGGAAGAGCTCGCCGGCCTGTCCCCAGTGGTGCAGGCCCTGCCTCCGACCGCGGCCCTGGTAGACCTGCGCGGGGCCCTTCGCTTTCACGGCGTCGACGCCCGACGCCTGGGGGAGATCCTGCGGATCAGGACGATCTCCCGCCTCGGTGTCGACGTCCGCATCGGCATCGGCCCCTCCATCACGATCGCCGCCACCGCCTCCGGCCAGGTCGACCTGCCGGGCGGGGTCCTCGCGATCGCCCCCGAGGACGTCACCGGCTGGCTCGGGCCGCTGCCCGTCGAGGCCCTGCACGGGATCGGCCCCCGGCAGGCGGCCCTGCTGCGGGACTACGGCATCCACTGCGTGGGCCTGCTCGCCGCAGTCCCGCCGGCCACGGTCCAGCGGCTGCTGGGTGGGAAGACCGGCCGCCTGGCCACCGATCGCGCCCGCGGCATCGACCCCCGCCCCGTTGCCCCCCGCGCCCTGCCCGCCTCCGCGAGCGTGCGCTGCGCCTTCGATGAGCACACTCTGGACGGCGCCATCGTCCGAGCCTCCCTCCTGCAGCTGGTGGTCCGGCTCGGCAGCCGGCTGCGCGGCCGCGACCAAGTAGCCCGCGCCCTGACCCTGACCCTGACGTTTGCGGGCGGCGGCAGTTGGGAGAAGACCCGCCGCCTGGCCGCGCCCTCCGCACATGAGGACGACCTGCGCCGGCTCGCCTACCAGCTGATGGACGCCGCCGGCCTGCAACGCGGCCGCCTGACCGGACTCGTGTTGAAGGGCGAGGACCTCATCGACGCCGACCAGGCGCCCCGCCAGCTCTCCCTCGACGACACCCGCGAGGCCCGCCTCGCCGCCGAGACGGCCATCGACCGCGTTCGCGACAAGTTCGGCCCCCGTGTGATCGGCCCGGCGGCCGTCTTCCGCCGCGCCTCATGACCCCCATCCGCTCCCCGCTGGAGGTGAGACCTGTGCTGCTTGATCCGCCGCAATGGCGCAGCGCGCCGCAGGGGCTGCCGCACTGGCCCTACGTCCAGGCCGTCGACGACGCCCTCACCGCGCGCGGCATCCCGCCGGGTTCCGTGCGCGCCAACCACCACGGCCTCGAACGCGGCCTGACCACCTACATGCGCCTGGGCTGGGACGTCTCCCGCACGAGCGGCCGCGGCGGGATCCGGCTCGACTGGGAGGAATGCAAAGGCTGGTACTACGCCCTGACCTCCATCGACTCCCATGACGTGCTCCTGTACACCGTGCTCACGGCTCTGCGCACGCCGATCGCGGACCCGGAGCGGGTAGCTGACGTCGCGGAGGAACTGGTCTGCTTTCGGCGGGTGCCGGATGAGGAGTACCGGGAGGAATGGGACGGCGCGCAGGAGATGCGCGTCGCTGCCGACGACTTCCGCCGCAGTCGTCTGGGGCTAGGGCCCTTCCGGGCGCCGCAGGAGAGCGCCGGCGGTGAGCGGGATGCCGGGCCGGGGGTGCAGCTGACGGTCGACACCAGGATCGATACCTACGAGCAGGCGGCCGCGGCGCTGCGGGCCCTGTACAGACATGGCCCGCAGAAATGAGGACTCCCGGCGCTGGGTTCGGTGCGCCTCGAAAGGCCGAAGACTCGCGGGGTGGGCGGTTCACTTCCAGGCGGTCACCAGACGTTCACAACGCCCGGCTGGTTTCTGGCCCTGCGCGGGCACCCGGGTGTGTGGCCGTTCTGGAGGAGGCTCAGTGTTGTGATCTTCGTAGCTGTTCTGCTGCTGCCGATGCTGGGCCTGCTGCTGTACGGGATGGACCGCTTGGAGGACCGGCTGTTCGCCAGGCCGGACCGGGGCCGCCACGCGCGCGGCCGGCTGCGCCTGATCCACGGGGGCAACTCGCCGGCTGATCGCCGCACCACTGGTCGGCACACGGACGCAGCCTGACCCCTCTAGCGGCCACCCGGCCCTGCCCCAGTGCGCGTGAGCACCTTGGCCCATCCCCGTGCCGCTCCGCCATGCCTCGCCGACGCCAACGACGCGCGCCGCAGGGACCGGGCCGAGAACGTCGGTGCGAGGGATCTGCTCACGCGGCCGCAGCCGCAGCCGCAGCCGCAGCTGTGGACGTGTCGCGCTTGGGAGGGGCGAAGCGGGTACCCGGCCCGCATGACAAAGCTGCATATTCCTGGACGAAAAGAACATCACGCCCACGATGAATCACCCGCGCCGGTCGAGGCCGGCCCCGGGCCGGAGGTGGAGCGCAGGGCGCCGAGCACGCCGAGGCACCTGCCGAAGGGCTCGTGGGGCGCGGCACTCAAGGGCAGCCTGCGCGAGTTCAAGGACGACGAGCTGACCGACCGCGCGGCGGCGTTGACGTACTACGGGGTGCTGGCGCTGTTCCCGGCGCTGCTCGTGCTCGTCTCCCTCCTGGGCCTCACCGGCAGGTCGACCACCGACAAGGTGCTCAGCAACCTCCAGCAGTTCGCCCCCGGCTCGGCCCGCGACATCATCACCAGCGCTGTCCAGCAGCTGCAGGGCAGTGCCGGCGTCGGTTCCGTCATGGCCATCGTCGGCCTGGTACTGGCGGTGTGGTCGGCGTCCGGCTACGTGGCCGCCTTCATCCGCGCCGCGAACGCCGTCTACGACATGCCCGAGGGCCGCCCGGTGTGGAAGATCCTTCCGGTCCGGGTCGCGGTGACCGTGGTGCTGATGGTGCTGGCCGTGATCAGTGCGCTGATCGTCGTCTTCACCGGCAGTCTCGCCCGCCAGGCCGGCAAGGTGCTCGGGATCGGGGACACGGCGTTGACGGTGTGGTCGATCGCCAAGTGGCCCGTGCTCCTGGTCCTGGTCGCGGTGATGATCGCGATCCTGTACTGGGCCACCCCGAACGCGCGGGTGAAGGGCTTCAGGTGGATCACTCCGGGCAGCTTCCTGGCCCTGCTGATCTGGATGATCGCCTCCGCCGGATTCGCGCTCTACGTCGCGAACTTCGCCTCCTACAACAAGACCTACGGCACCATGGCCGGCGTCATCGTCTTCCTGCTGTGGCTGTGGATCACCAACCTCGCCATCCTGCTGGGCCTGGAGTTCGACGCCGAGCTCGTCCGCCGGCGAGCCATCGCCGGAGGCCATCCGGCCGGGGCCGAGCCCTACACCCAGCCCCGGGACACCCGGAAGTGGGACGAGGAGGACCGGCGCCGCCTGGGGAACAGGTGACGGCACTCGTGTCGATCTTGGGTGTAGGACGTTGACCTCGGGATACCTGCCTCTCATGAGGCTTCTGGCGGAGGTTCGTGACGTTGATCGGTGGCTGACCAGGAAGACGGCCCGCGCCACCCCCACCGGCGTCGGCAAGGTGCTCTCGGCGGTGGAGGAGAGTGCGGAGAGCTCGAAGCTGTGGTGGGGTGCTGCCGCGGCCATGGCGTGGCTGGGCGGGTGGCGCGGTCGCAAGGCGGCCGTGGCCGGCCTGGGCGCCCTGACGCTGGCGCAGCTGATATCGAACGGCCTGTGCAAGCAGCTGGCTGCCCGGCCCCGGCCGCCGAAGGAATGGTTCCCCCACGACGAGGTCGACGACCGCCCCGACTCGTCCTCCTTCCCCTCCGGTCACACCGCCGCCGCGGTCGCCTTCACCGCCGCCGTGGTACCGGCATGGCCGGCCCTGGGCGTTGCCTGCGCGGTGCCCGCCGCCGCGGTCTCCGTCGAGCGGGTGCAGAGCGGCGCCCACTACCCCAGCGATGTCGTCGTCGGTGCCGCGATCGGCATGGCCAGCGCCTGGCTCACCCGCCACGCCCTGCACCTGACACTGCGCCTCTGGCTCTCCCGCTGACCGGGACGGTGGCATTCCCGCCGGCCAAACCGCCACCGCACCTCAGGCCTCCCGCCTTGCGGCTGGTCCATTCAGCTGCGGTGAAACCTGTGCTGCCGTGCACGTCCTGGACTTCGGGCAGGTGATGTGGCTCTTCGTTAACGCGCCCGTTCGGGGTACTCGCGCGCCAATCGGGCGGTCGGGCGCAGGAAGCGGCCCGGCCTGCAAAGACGTAGAGGGACGGGAGGTGATGGCCGTGTCGGGTACACAGCCGCACTACGCCGGAACCGATCACAGCACGGACCGCTCTGGTCAGGAGCCGGTGGGGGAGCTGGTGCAGCGGGCTTCGCAGCAGCAGACCGATCTGGTGCGTGGCGAGCTGCAACTGGCTCAGGCGGAGATGAAGGAGAAGGGCAAGCGGTACGGCAAGGGCGGCGGCCTGTTCGGCGGCGCGGGCCTGGTCGGTTTTCTGATGGCGCAGGCGATGGTGGCCACTGCGATCGCCGCCCTGGCGGTGCCGCTGCCGGTGTGGGCCGCCGCACTGATCGTGACCGCGGTGCTGGGCGTGATCGCCGCGGTGATGGCCCTGACCGGGAAGAAGCAGGTCCAGGAGGCCGGCTCGCCCGCACCCGAGCAGACGATCGAGAACGTCAAGGCCGACGTGGCCGAGATCAAGGGAAGTGCACAGCGATGACGCAGCCGCACGACGAGCAGAACCCCACCCCTGAACAGCTGCGCGAGCAGGTCGAGCAGACCCGCGAGGAGCTCGGCCAGACCGTCCAGGAGCTGACGGCCAGGACCGACGTCAAAACGCGCGCCCAGGAAAAGGCCGCTGACGTACGCCACCAGGCCGCCGCCAGGGCCGACCGGCTCAAGGAGCAGGCCGCACACAAGAGCGGAGAACTGAAAGCGAAGGCCACCGATCTGGCGCACCAGGCGCAGGACCGGCTGCCCGCCCCGGTCAAGGACAAGGCCGCCCACACCGCCGAGCAGGCCCGTGCGAAGGCGGCACACGCCGGCCATGTCTGGGAGGAGAAAGCGCCCGAACCGGTGCGGCAGAAGACGGCCCAAGGGGCGCGGCTGGCGCGGGAGCACCGCACCCTGCTGCTGGCTGCCGCAGGCGCGGCCGTGGCGGTGTGGTGGGCCGGTCGGCGCCGGAAGGAGTAAGCCCACGTAGGCCTCGAGGTTCGCCTACAAAGCGGTCGGCGTCACGCTCGGTGCCGTCAGCGGCGCAGCCGCCGGGCGGGTCTTCGCCTGAATGAAGAAGATCCGCACCACGGACTAGGACAACGCGGCCTACGACGACCCCGACAAGTGGCTCGCCGACCGCTACAAGGCGCAGTGCCGTCGCGCACAGAAGCCCTGCGGCGCCGAGGACTTGGACGACATCCGCGAGATCGGCGACATGCTCAAGGGCGTCGCCGACCACATCGAGGCCATCCGCCCGAGTTCACCAAGGTCGTTGGAGGTGTCGACGCCTACCTGGCCACCGTGCTGCCCGAGCCGACCGCCAGTTTTAAGGTCACCTTCCTTGAGCACCACAGCCTGCTCGCCTGGGCGGTGAAGCAGGAAGCCGTCGGCGTCGGGCTGGCCCGCGCCATCCTCACCGCTCAGCAGGACATCAGGTACTCGGGCCGCAGCACGAGGTGGGGCTGCTCCGAGCGTGGAGCAGCCCCACCAAACGATGTGCAGGACGGCAGGCCTGGGCTTGCGGTCACGAGGGTGCCGGCCGGGGTGCGGGTGAGGTGGACGGCCTCGGACGGGTTCACCGCGCCGTCGAAGGATCAGACGGGAGCCTCGGGTCACGGCATGCATGCGATCGTGCAGGCTGTGGTCTCGGGGCTGCTGGTCCGGCAGGGACAGACCGTCACGGACCTGCCAGACAGTGGGGACCTGCTGGTTCTGGCCGACGGGCAGGAAGATCCGAGGGCTGGAGGGGCCGTGGGGAGAGCCGGGAAGGTCATCGGCTCGGTGTGGCGGGGACGAGGGCTGGGTCCATGGTGCGGGTGACCAGGGCGAGGGCGGTGTCGGCGAGGCTGATTTGGTGGTGGGCGGCGTAGTCGGCGAGAAGGCGTCCGGCCTCGGTGACGGTCACGTCGTGGTAGGCGGCGATCATGCCTTTGGCGATGTCCAGGGTGGCTTTGACGGCGATGGCGCTCTGCACGCGGGTGGTGACGTCGTCGTGGCGGGGTTCGGTGGCCCAGTGCATCAGTGACAGGGCGGCCGCGTCGGCCAGCGCCTGGGCGAGAGCCTGGTCGTCCCGCGGCATCTGGGCGGTGCCGGTGCTGAGCAGGGTGAGGGCACCCAGGGTGCGCTCGTGCAGGCGTACCGGAACGGTGTGCAGGGAGCGGTATCCGGCGTCGGTCATGGCGGTGACGAGGTGGGGCCAGTGCTCGTGTTCGGCGGTGATGTCGGGGACGCTGCGGGCGAGGCCGGTGCGGTAGCAGTCCATGCAGGGCCCTTGGCCGGTCTGCAGCTGCATCAGCTCGACGAAGGCGGCTTCCTCGTCGGTGGCGGCCATCGTCTTCAGCGTGCCCCTGCCGTCGGCGACCATCACCGCTGCCGCGTCGACCCGCAGCAGGTGGCGGCAGCTGTGCACGAGCCGGTTGAACAGGTGCAGGGGGTCGAATTGCGGCGCGTAGGTGTCGGCCAGATCGACGAAGGCCTTCGCCAGGGCGCGCTCGCGGTTCATGTCCGTCTCCCCGGCACCGGTGCGTGTGCTCGTTGGTTCATTCATGGCGGATGTCCGTGGTGCGGTTGATGATCGCTCGCGCGACGTCGGCGGAGGTCTGGTCCTGTGCGAAGGCCCGGGCCCGAAGTCTGAGCAGGGCCTCCTGTGCGCTTACTCCCAACTGCACCATGATCATCCCGGTGGCCTGGTGGATTTCTTCCCGGTCCGATTCGGCGCTCTGCAGCCACGTTACGACCTCGGAGGAGTCTGCAGAACCGTGGTCGAGGGCGCTGACGGCCAAGGTGAGGGCGTCGGCGAGCAGCAGCGCGGTGCGCAGCTGTCCGTTGCTCATGCCGCCCGCACGCTCCCGGTACAGGTCAAGGGTGCCCAGCGGGCCCGCGGCACCCGGAAGCGGGAGGGAGGAAACGGCTTCGACACCGGCCCGGGCCGCCTGCACCGCGAACAGCGGCCACCGGCGGACGTCCGGGCCGCGTGTCAGGTCGGCAGCCAGCACCGGAGCCCGCAACCGCAGGGCCTCCGTGCACGGACCCTCTCCGAGCGTGAACTGCATCTCCGCCAGCTGGGAGGCGACCTGGTCACTGGCGAAGAGCACGATGCCGGTGCCCGCCCCAGGTACGGCGATCGACGCCGACAGACCCGAGACCTCCGGCAGGAGCGTCAAACAGGCCCGGCACAGCGCACCAGGCATCGCGGCAGCGGGCACTCCTGCCACCGCGCTGGTCAGTGCGCGGGCGATGCGAGCGCGCTCGTGCTGCGCGGAGCGTTCAGCGTCCTCGCCACTCGGCTCCCGATCCCCGGCCACCGTCATCCTCTCTCCCGGTGGGCGCAGTCGCCGCCCCCGTCACCGTCGTCCGATCTTTCCTCACGGAGACGGTCGCTGGACGGCGGCCCGCTGGTGCTGACGCAGTTCCCAGCCGTATGCGCCCAAAACCCGGCACCGTCGCCGGCGGGCGGCACTCCCGTCCTTCGGCCGGTGCAGGCAGGACCCAGGCTTCGCCCGGTCTCAGGGGGTGGGCCATGCTCACCGTTGGCCGTCCGGTTCCGCGTCGGCAGGGGCGGCGATGACGCGGTCATGGCGGACCAGCAGGGCCAGCAGGTCCGCAACACTCGCCTCACCGTCAGCGGGATGACGCAGCATCGTGTCAGAAGCGACCCGGTAGAGATTGGAACGGCCCTGGCGGATGTGGGTGAGGTAGCCGCCCTCTTCCAGGTCGGCGATGATCCGCTGCACCGCCCGCTCGGTCAGCCGGCAGCGCGCGGCGATGTCGCGGATGCGGGTGCTGTCGTCCTCGGCGACGGCGGCCAGCACCCGCGCGTGATTGGTCAGAAACGTCCAGCCCACATACGGCTTTGCGACTCCGTCCACACCCACAGAGTAGGGGGAACGTTTCACGCTTTCAAAAGCACGACTTGTGTTTCATGTATCAGTTGGCGTGGAACGCGGAGGGTGGCAATGCTGAAGAAGCACGAGGACGGACGCTGGGGAGTCACTATGTCCGACCAGGCAGCCGCCCTGCCAGACGACCCAGAGCTGTGCGTCGACTGCGGTGCCGAACGGCGCCCCGTCTCGCGGGTTCCCCCGCTGTCCTTGACCGTCCATGCCGACGCGCACGGCCGACACACCCTGGTCACAGCGTCCGGTGAGATCGACTTCGACAACAGCCCCGCGCTGGGACAGGTCCTCCAGGACGCGCTCGACCAGTCCGCCGACGGCGTGGACGTCGACCTCGCCCAGATCACATTCTGCGACTGCTCCGGACTCGGCATCCTCCTCCACGTGCGCCGCCGCGCCCGCGAGGCCGCCAAGACCCTCACCGTCCGCGTCTCCAGCCCGACTGTCCTGCGCCTGCTCCAGCTGACAGGCGCCGTCGACGTGCTCACCTCAACGGACACCGCGCACACCCCCGGCACGGAAGACGTTGAAGGCATCCAGACGGAAAACGGACAACTGCGACGCGCCATGCAGACCCGCCCAGCCATCGACATCGCCCGCGGCATCCTCATGGCCTCCTACACCATCAGCGCCGAGCAGGCATGGAACGTCCTGGTCAGCACCTCGTAGCACAGCAACACCAAACTCCACCTGCTCGCCGAACTACTCGTGGGTGCCGTGCACGGCGAGAACCTGCCCGAGCCCCTCGCCGGCCACCTGGCGCAAGCGCTGCAAGAACACCGCAGCCAGCCCCTCTGAGGGCCACCCGGGAAGGACACGCGCTTCCTGGCCGGACCAAGGCCACGCCACAGCGGCGACCGGCAAGGCCGTCACCGAGGACTGTTCGTCAAGAAGATGTGCGAGAACCCCCTTGCTGGATGCGCACGATTGGGACAATGCCGCCGTGAGCAAGCACCTCACCTGGAAAGTCCAGCGGCTGAGCGGGTATGAGTCGACGGTCCCCTGACGGCCGTTGGCCGGGACCGGCTGCAGAACGCCATAGATCACCGGCTCAGCGTCCGACGCGGTTGCGGACGGCGAGGACGGCCAGGCCCAGCAGGACGGGTTCGGTCGGGCGGGAGGTCATCTCGATGTAGGTGCCGGCGGTGGAACGGTGAACGGGGTGCCCCCGTGGTCGACGCTGGCCCCGGCAGCCAGGCCGGCCAGGTAGGCGTCACGATCGGCGGCCGCAAGGTGCGCGAGGCGCGCGGTATGGCCGGGCACACGGACGCCGCGGCAGCCGACGGGATGGTGGCCGGGTCCGTGCCGTGCGCGCAGTACGGCCAGGCTGGCGCTGCCGACGATGTGCTCATGGTGCTCGGCTCCACGGTGCCAGGTGCCCGTATGGACGCCCCTGGGCATGGGGACGGTTCAGGCTCGACGTTGCAGGGCGGCCACGGCTGATGACAGTGGACGTGCCGGTTGCGTACTCGTGATGCCAGGGCTGCGTGCGTCCGGGATTCCGGGGTATCCGAACGCCCTCCGGATTGCTCAGGGCGAGGGTGGCGGTGTGTGCCAGTGGTGCACGAGGACGAGGATCAGCTGCTGACCAGCCGTCCCCTCCTGTCCGCGGTCGCTCTGGAGAGTGGGGAGCGGATAGCTGAGGCCCGGGACGCGGCCCGCCGCTTCATGACCGGGGTGCAGGCGGTTCACGGTCTTCCGGTATCGGAGCGTGCGATCGGCCTGGCGGAGTTGGTGGTCAGCGAGCTGGTGACGAACGCGCACAAGTACGCGTCCGGTCCATGCCTGCTGGACTTGGAAGTCATCGACGGTGCCGTGGAGATCAGCGTCTGCGACAGCGATCCCGCCATGCCGGTGCCCCAGGAAGCGGATCCGAACCGGATCGGCAAGCACGGCCTGGAGATCGTCATGGCCGTGTGCCGCAGCTTCGAGATCCGCCGCGAGCCGGTCGGCAAGAGGATCCGGGTCGCGATCGTGCTGGCTGACGACCCCGGTGGACACCCGACAGGCCGCCTGCTGTAGCCGGTGGCGCCTGCCGCCAGACGGTGTCGGCTCCGGGAAGGCGGCCGGGAACGGTGGGCAGCCGACGATCGGCACCAGTACTGCCACCTGCGAGCAGGCGGCCCCGGCGCTGCGGAAACCGCGTACGGGGAGGCTGACAGCTGTGAAGAGCCGGCAAAGAGCTCTGTGGGGCTGATCGCGTTGCTCGGGGAAGCGATCACGCCCCTGCTTCTGCGGCGCCCGCCCCGAACGGACGGCCCCATCCTCGAACACGCGCACTCCGCGGCTCGTTCGACGGCTCAACACGGCAGATGTGTGACACAGACCGCGCCCGGTGCGCTGTCACGGGTGAGCCGTCACTACGGCTCGGCACGGCCCGCAATACCCCCGTGTGCTGGGCCGCTGCCCACCGGGGCGGGCAGGTCAACTCCCCCTGCCCGCCCCTGATGGAGAGCAAAAGTCAAGGCCTGTGGATCAAGTCCGCGGCGGCCCAATGAGGCTGGCGATCTCGTTCGTCGGCCGGTGCCTCTGCCCGGTCCGGGCATGTTCAGCTGATTTATGCCGCGCTCGCCCAGCTGGTAGCCACTCGGGAGTGTCCCGGGCACCAGCCAGTGCACCTCGTCAGGAAGGTAGGCGGTCCCGAAGCGCGCCTCGAGCCGCTCGATCGGCGCATCGCTGTTGTTTACCATCACGATCTCGCGATAGCCCGGACCTGGGCGGACAGCCGCCCGTGGGTGGACGCCATGCAGCTATACGCCGCCTGAAAAGGCCTGGGGTCAGCCCATCGCCGCGCCTACCGCTACAGCCTCTGGGCAGTACCTACGAGGCGGCCACGAACTGCGAACTCCTGCTGGCCGCAGTCCAACAGATCGGGCAGTAGCCCTAACACAATGCTCGAGGAGCATCGATTCGTCCTACTCGAAACTGCGGCGTCGCGCCGGACCCGTCCGAGGCCCGAGATCCGTATACGTGCGGGCCAAGTAGGAGGGCGGCAAAGTGATCTCGTCCAGCCGCAGCCATCGCCCCAGGCCACTCCGATGAGCCAGGTGGAACCTGGAGTCGCCAGGCTCGTCGGCGTCGTACGGGGCGTTTCCGACAGCCCGCAGCAGCGCTCGGCCGCCAGGTGACCTACAGCGACCGGCACCAACCCTGTTCGTGGAGGATACTTCCTGACTCGAACTCAGGGGAGGCGCGTTGAAGATCGAAGAGCGGGACTCAGCCCACCGCTACGCAGCCAGCAAGCAGTGGACGCTGGAGTCGGCCGAGATGAGCTGGCAGGGCATCACCACCTACATCGACCGATGGACCAAAGCGGGCACCGACATGACTGTGACCGTGGTCTGGGTGCACTCACCCGACGTGTATCCCCATCCCTACTGGGCCAAGGGCCACTGGGAGGCCGAGGGGCAGAAGGGACGTATCGAGTCGATGATGTCCGCGTCCCACGTGCCGAACGTGAGTCTCCAACGGGCCCTGGACGGCCACGCGCTCCGCCCCAACATGCCCTCGTGAACCTCACTGGATCTCAGGCCCCTTATGAGGCGTCTGGGACTGATGGTCACAGTATGAGACATATGTGAGGGTACTTTTGTGGGGGCATCAGCAGTGGCAGTGCACCCGTACCAAAATCGTGGTGAGGGGCAGCTGCGACAGGTAGGCCTCGCTGCCCGGCCATACAGCGGGCCCTGGGGGATCGTGAGGACACGAATCCGGGTCGCAGGACGCGTGAACGGCACTTCCGTCGCCCTCTCGCCACCAGCCATCGACCGTGAGCACGTCCGTGTCCGGCGGAGACTTCCAGGAGAGCTCACGGATGTAGTCAGCACGGCTGCGGGAGAAGCCGATGACGGGATGCTCCGTATGGAACGGGGAGCCCGGGAAGCCCAATCCGAGACTCCAGGGGTGATCGAGGTATGCCTTGATCAGTGGCTGGGCCCGGTAGGCGGCCACCATCCCGTCGTCCCAGGGGCCGCCCGGGAATGCGCCGGGATCATTTCGCCAACGCTCCACGAAGACCTTGAGAGGCAGGGCTGGCGGGTGTTCGCCAGACAGGCGTTGCCACAGGTCCCAGGACGCGGCTGTCGCTCGTTCGGAGGCGGCTTGCGGCCGCGAAAAGTCGAGCAAGGCACGCGGTCCTCCAGCACAGACCCCTGGAGCGCTGGGAGCAGGGGTGCCGTCGTATCGGGGCTCGTCGTGGACCAGCCTGGGATCGTCCTCGTATCCGCGGACGACCGCGAACCCCCGACCGTTGCTGCCACCGAGGATGCGGCGTGAATCCCACATGCCGCGGCCCAGGGGGTTGTCACCGTTCTGGTCGAACGGTGACAGAGCGGCGGCGAGCGCCCCCTCAATATCGTCCGTGACCCCTGGCGGCAGACACACCGTCACTGTCAGGCCCGCCATACGCCCTCCCCGCTCCGTCGGCGAACAGCATGATCGCACCGAGCGGCTACGTTCGGCATGCCGATTTGGCGGCGAGCAGGTGCGCCCGTCGTGCACTGCCGGACTCGCCTCAGGCGGACCGCCCGGTTGGCGCCCGCGGAGGGGCCATCACCCAGCTTCCCCACACCACAGAAGTTGAGCCAGAACCCCAGAGCGGACAGTAGATGTCCACCACTTCGAGAGGCATCCAGCCTGGCCTTGGAATCGAACGCCCGGGTGCAAAGGCGGTCGTGAGGGCTGAGCCGAGGGGCCTTCGCAACGGCCCGTCAGCTCATGCCCAGCGCGCGCCGCAGCCTGCCCTTGGCGGGAGGCTCGGCTTCCGGCGCCTCGCTCTGGTGTTCCAGCTCGGCGACGGAGATCCGGACGAGCGATTCGTCCGTGATGGACTTCTTGACGTAATCGTTGACGAGGAGGCCGGAGGCGGAACCCCTGGGAAAGAAGGGGAAGACCGTCCCGTCCGGGAATCCGGTCACGGGCTTCCGCACCGTGCTGCCGTTCTCGTTGTGCAGCAGGAACAGCCCAGTCCGTTCCCCACCGGTCGACGTGCTGGTCAGGACAGTACGTCCGTACGTCTGCAGATAGCTCTGGCCTGCTGGGATGGCCACGGTCTGCGTCGTACCGGTTCCCATGTCCCGGAGCAGGACCTGCCCACCACTGCCCTGGGTCGGGCCAAGGGCGACGACGTCCGAAACGGTGCCGTACGAACCCGCAGTGCGCGGCCCGAGTCCCTCGCCACCTTCCACTGGCTTGCGGCTGCCGTCGTAGCTGGTCCACCAGAGGCCGGAACCCCCGGAGGTGGAGCGGTACTCGAGGAAGCCGGAAGCCCCCGCGCTCTGCAGATACGTCGTGCGCGGGGTCGTGCGCATGGTGGCCGGAACGACGATCTCCGTTGCGGCCTCCGCGCGCGCCGGCGCCACCAGCGGCACGGCGGACACAGAGAGCGCCAAACCGATGATCGCGGCAAGGGAACCACGCATGAAGGTACGACGAGCCACGTGCTTCCCCTCCCGACGGAGGGCCCCATGCCCCCGAACAAGCGGGCGAATACTGGCAGTTGTTCACGACGGATGACCTTGCCGAGCCGGTTGGCCGGCCCGTGTGCGGATGGCGCGCCGTCCGCGTGCACAAGCCGCGGAAGACTCCCGCACGGCGAGGCAGGACACGTATTGCCACCGCACGGTGCCATCTTTCGTCGCTCATCTCAGTCCTCCGCCGTGGTACCTGCCGGCGTCCGTTTCATGCGGTGTGGCGCAGCCAGCGCTGCAGAGTGGTGTTGATGCTGGAGGGCAGGGCACTGAGCTGGTCGATGGCGTCTCGGTCTTCGGGCCGGGGCGGGACGCCGGCGGCGGTGAGCGCAGCGTGCAGAGCCAGGCGGCGCTGGTCGCGGGGGGTGATGTGGAGGCTGAGGCGCTCGGCGGGGTTGGGCGGGGGCAGCAGGCAGTCCGTGTCCTGCCCGGGGGCCGGCGGCCAGGGGCTTTCCGCAGGGTCGGCGGCGTAGGGGTCGACGAAGGTGTGCGGCGTGTGGTGGTCAAGGGCGATGCTCATGTCGGTCTCCTTGAGCAGCGGGTGGATGTGCAGGGGGAGAGCCCGGGATGGCCGTGTGCGGTTGCGATTGCGCCGCGATGTCACGCCGACGGCGTCTTTGGCGGCTCATCGTCTTCTCCGACAGCACAACTGCAGGTCGGCCGCATGTGTCGGCCGCCCATAGGTACCGGCAGCGGTGCAAGGTCGACCGGGTGGGGCGCCGAGAGCGACATGGAAGCCATGCCAGCCCTGCTGGCCGCTGTGGAAGACCACCAGAAGGCGCTGGACGATCTGCGGCTGGTCTACGCCTCACGGGCGATAGAGGAGGGCGCCAGCCATGCGGACCTCGGACGCGCATGGCACGTCTCGCGGCAAGGCGCCCGGCACCGCTGGAACGTGCTCAAACGCCGGATCCGCCCGGACGTCCCAAGGCAGCGCCCCGACCCCCACTACTTCAACGGCGGCTGAACAAAGACTGCCCTTGCCGGACCGGGGCCCGGCAACTCGCGAGAATCTCGCTCTCGTCCATCCGCAGCCGAAGCCCTCACGACGCCGACATGTCGACCACCGGCGCCCCCGACGCCGATACATCGAGACCGGGGCGGTGAAGCGGAGCACTATGGTCCGTCTTCAAATGGACGCGTCCGTGCGTTCAACTCCGTGCGCCGAGCGCTGCTTCGAGGGTGGCGATGTGCTGTGCCTGGGCTTGCCTGCGGATCGCGGCGAAACGGCGGTCGACCATGAATACCGGGAGGGCCCAGAGGAAGCCCCAGGCGCTGAAGGAGTCGACGACTCCGGTCTGGCGCAACACCGTGTTGGTCAGGAGACACAGGATGCCGCTCAGTGCCCAGGCGGTCGTGCGATGTTGGCCCAGGAAGCGTACGGGGGCGTTCCACGGCCCGGACAGCGCCTTGAGGGTAGCGGCGCGTACGACGGCGTCGCGGTCCTCGACGTTCATGTCCCCGGTCACCGCATCGTCGCCGTGCCGGAGATCCACGGCCAGGGCACGTGCCTGTGCTTCGGTGTCGCGGCCCGCGACCGCGGCGGCCGCCGCTCTCATCCGCAAGTCGTCCCAGTAGCCGCGCTGCGCCCAGCGTTGTGCTGCCGCAAGCCGGTCGGCTTCGGCGGACCGCGGTGCGAGCTGCTTGAGGTGCTTGGACAACGTGACGGCTCGCGCGGCCCGGCCCGGGTATTCGAAAGAGTCGGCACGAAGGCACAGTTCGGCGTAACCGGCCAGAAGCCCCAGGTGGTCACCGTCGAGGGCGAGTCCGGCCCGGAAGGCTTCCTCGGCGTCGTCGTCGTGCTCGTCGTCGTCCTCGGCGGCGTGCCCGAGCGCCAACCAGCAATACAGATCGGGGCTGGGGCCGAGCTCGTCCAGGCCCGCCTGGGCGGCCCGCCTCACAGCACCGTTTCCTCCAGCCACGAACAACTGCTCGCAGCGCCGCTGGTACTCATCGATCGTCGTCACCCCGGGCTCCCCCCAACCGTTGCCACCCCTTTCTGACAGGGCGTGCACATCTGCGGACCGATCTTCGCAGGTCTCGATCCCTGCGATGGATTGGGAGTGTGCCACGTCACTGCCGACTGTTCAGCAACCCCTCCATGTCCCTCCGCCCGGCGGCGGGGGTGCGATGCCAGCCCAAAAGGGCTCCGGAGGACGGGGAGTGTTCGAGATCAGCGATCTTCGTCTGGCGGGTCACAGCACGGCGAGGCGCGCAGCAGCGCGGTACGGGGCAATGGGTCATGCTGAATGGCTCCAGTTCCTCGACGGGTTCTGGCTGACAAGGGCGGCCCCGCGATTTGGCGAGAGGGGGGCCGCCTTTGCCGTGCCTAGGAGTTGTCGCGTCAGGAGCCGAAGCGCGGAGGCCGGCAGTCCCGGTGCGGCGTGGAGTTCTACCGCCCTGAACTGCAGCGTTCATGCGGTCCTTTGTGTGTTAAAACTCCACGGCACACGAAACGATTCGAAGGCAGGACACATGCGTGGGGTGGGAGTGGCCGTGACCGCGATAGCGGTGATGACGGCGCTGACGGGCTGCGGCGGCGGTGGCAGTGTCGGCACAGCAGACGAGCGCGCGACGACGACTGCGCGTGCGGCCGAAAGGGGGGCCAGGGGCGAGGTGACCGCTGATGCCGTGCGGGGTGATGTCCGGTCTGCGGCTGCGGCTGCGGGGATCGGGCGGCTGGGATTCCTCGACACGAGCAAGGCCGGCAATCCCTGCCGCGTGGTGGGGTCCTTGCGGACTGAGGCCGCGCCGAAGCGTGCGTCCGTGGACTCGGTGCTTGCCGTGCTGAAGGCACGGGGTTGGGGACAGTTGGAGCAGATGCTGGCCGATGGCACCGACCAGGCGTGGCGCCTGAAGAAGAACGGCTGGGAGATGATCCTGGGAGCGGGGAAGGTCCCCGAGGGAGCGGGGATCGTCTTCGACGCGTCGGGCAAGGCGTGCGGGGTGCCCATGCCGTCGCGTCCCGCAACTTCCGGCATCGTGCCTCCTGAGCCGCCCGTTCTTCCCTGAGAACGCAGGAATGGTGCTCGGAAAGGCCCCGCCAGCGATGCAGAGCCGTAGCTCCGGCGAGGCACGAAGCGCGGCTCTCGACGTCAGTGCCCCACCTTTCGACCAACAGCGAACGCATCGTCACGACACGGCCACATCCCAGCGATGATGATCGGTGGCCACCCATCATCATCGCCATGAGAAGAGCCCTCGCCGCCACGACCGCCGCACTCCTCCTCGCCGGAGCGGCCGCTTGTAGCACCAGCGACTCCAGTTCCACCCATGACACGAAGACCGGCCCCGCGGCGAGCAGGCCGATCACCGCGAGCAGCGCCTTCTCCGGTGTCTCTGCCAGGGTGTCCACTGCGAAGCAGTCGGGCACCGTGACAGCCGCCAACGACCCGAATCACCTTCTCGGCCGGCCGAACCAGTACACCTCGAAGGTCACCTTCACCGACACGCGTATCAAGGCCAGCGACGTCAGCGGCAGCGAGAAGGGGGCACTCGAACGCGGGGGAGCGATCGAAGTCTTCGCCGACGCTTCGGACGCAAAGGCCCGCGCCGACTACATCCAGTCCGTCACCAAGGCGATGTCCGCGCTCGCCGAGTACGACTACGTCCACGACACCGTCCTCGTCCGCGTCTCGCACTACCTCACGCCGGACCAGGCCGCCGAGTACAAAGCCGCAGCAGACGCGCTCAAGTGACGGGGGCGCCGCTCCCCGTTTGTCCACACAACCAACGATGATCATTGGTGGCCGCGTCCTTCTACGCCGACCAGCAGTACAGGCTCTCCTGCTTCCGGCCGATGGCGCGGACCAGGTCAGCCAGACCGCTCAAGATCCACACGGCAATACCCTCGTCGAAGACCTCGCCGTCCGCCGACCGCTCCGCGACCCACAGTCGGCTGACCTCGACAAGCCGTTGCTCATTGGCAACGGTCAGGGCGTCCTGGAGAGCCCGGGAGGCCGCAAGCACCACTGGGCCTTCACCATCACCAGGATCGGCGACGACCTTGGGAACGTCAGCGGCGACGAGGTCTTCGAAGGTCTGACCGGTGAAGATGCTCTCCTACTCGATCAGCGCCTCTTCGGCGTCGAAGTTCCCGAACGTCAGCGACTCAAAGAAGTCGTCGGGTCCGACGTCCACGACGGCGGCGGCAGCAGCGTGGTCCGGCGTCACGAAGAACTTGATAATGGTACTCACCGGTGCATAGTGCCTGCTCGACAGGTGCCGGCGCACCGGTCGGATGCAGCCGACCAGGCCGACAGATCAAATCCCTAACGGCCTGATTTCCGGCCCGAGTTGCTACTACGCTTCGTGTCCGTCGGATTACTCCACGACAGGGGCTGGCGGGGGACGGGGAACAACATGCAGGACAGAGGACGTGACGACGACTCGGATCGTCTGATCAGGCTCGATATGGACGGACAGCATGTCTACATGGCCGTACGGGAGCTTGATGCCGGATACGGCGGCGAGCGGGAGATCTCTGGCCGGATCGGGCAGCGTCTGGACGAGGCCCTGGAGGGGCTGACGAGCACCGCACGGGCCGTGGTGACACAGCTGCGGCAGAGCGAGGCCACGCGGGTACGGGTCCAGTTCGGCTGTGAGTTCGCTCTGGAGTCGGGGTCCGTTGTCGCCGTGCTCGGCAAGGCGCGTACCTCCTCGGCCTTCACGGTGGAGCTGGAATGGGAGCGGCAGCCGACTCCGTGATCCCGGCCGCGCTGACCGGCTGGGAAGGGCTCCTCAAAGCGTCGACCGTACGGCTCGAACCGCCCTCCGGGGACATCGGGACAGGCTTCGTCATCGCCGAGGGGCTGGTGGCGACCTGCGCCCATGTCGTCGCCCGGGACGAGAGTTCGCTGCCTGAACGGGTACGCGGCCGAGTCGTCGCCCTCGGCCAGGACGTCGTCCTGGCGCCTGTGGCCGAGTCCTACGTCCGGGACCGGGACGGTGGCCTCGACATCGTCCTGCTGCGCGTCGTCGACACCGTCGGCACCCCCGCTCCGTCCCCCCGGCAGGTCCTCACTTCGGGTGTGCTGGAGATCGGTGACACTCTATGGACGTATGGTCATCCGGTCCGCGGCTTCCTGTCCGGCCAGTCCGCACTCCTGCGCCACCAGGGCACGGATCTGCGCAGCGACCGGGCGGAAGGGCCCTGGTTGCCCCGTGGAGAGGGGCGCTTGGGCCAGGGGTACAGCGGCAGCGCTGTGATCAACATCCGTACCGGCGCGGTGTGCGGCATGCTGAGTACCTCCGACCTCGACAGCAGCGTCCATCTGGTTCCGGTGGCCGAGATCCTCGCGCGCTGCCCGGCGGGGGCCGGCCGGGAAGGTCCCCGAGGCGACTGGCTGCGGCGGCTGAACGCCGACCAGCTGAGGGCGGGCGGATGGCCGACCCCGCTGTTACTGGAGTATCTGTCGAGAGCCAGGACCTCGGCCGACGGGCAGCACCCGTATCCGATGATCGAGGGCGAGGCTCCCAAGACCCTGTCCCTGGTGTACGTCAGCCCGTTTGTCGGCCCGGAGGACACAAGCCAGGAAGATTCCGGCTCGGACGGCTCGGGTCCGGACACGGCCTCCCAGAAACCGGTCGCACCGCTCGTCCCGGAGAACGAGCGGATCCCCGCCGGGGAGCTGTTCGGACTCGACGAGGACCTCCTGCTGGTCGGTGCCCCCGGCGCGGGCAAGTCGAGCCTCCTGCGGCACGCCGTCACCGAACTCGCCGCCCGCTGGGAGCGCCCGCCCTGGCACGACGTGGTTCCCGTCCGCGTGGACGCCCGGGACCTGGACAGCACCCAGCTTCTGAAGACGATCGCGGAGGCCATGAGTAGGGACGGCACGGCCCCGTTGGCAGGCGGCTGGCCCCCCGAATTGTTCGACGAGCCCCCGACGCCCACCTCGCGCTGGCTGGTTCTCGTCGACGGGCTCGACGAGATGGGAGACCCTGCCGCACGCAAGAGGCTGCTCGACGAAATCACCGGGCTGAGGAAGACAGATGCGGGTGTCCGCTTCCGCTTTCTGGTGACGACCCGTCCCCTGCCCGCCGAGGAACTTCCCTCCGACCTTCGGCGCTTCGACCTTCTGCCGCTGGACCGGCGTCAGCTCTCTGACTTCGCAGCGCGCTGGCTGGCTGCCCTGGGGGTGAGCGAACCCCGCTCTGCGGCAGGTCGTTTCATCAAGCGGCTGGAAATATCGGGCATGGCGGACCCGGCCAGGACACCCCTGATGGCCTCCATGCTGTGTCAGCTGTTCAAGGCGGACGAGGACAAGCCGCTGCCCCGAGGCCGCAGCGAGGTGTACGAGAGGTTCGTTGAGGCGACTCAGCACGACAGACGCTGGACGCGACGCGAGAGCCCGTGGCCCCGGCTGCGGGACAGAGCGCGCGCCGAGTACGGAGATGCCGGTGTCGCGGCTCTGACCGAGCTGCGCGACATGTTGCCCGACTTCATCGAGCGTCTCGCCCATGAGCGCCACAACGGCGCCGAGGGGTCGGCCGTCGAACTTGTGACGGCTTGGTCGATGCGTATCATGCACCCCGGTGTATCGAACAAGCGGTGGGATGCGATGCGTGGCGAAGCGCTTCCCGAACTCCTCCGTGCCAGCGGGCTGCTGCGCCAGCGCCACGACGACTTCGTCTTCATCCATCAGACGTTCGCCGAGTTCCTCACCGCGCGACGGATCGCCGAGAAGCTCACGCTCAGCACCATCGAGTTCCGCAGGGTCTTTCATCACAACCCGCTGTGGCCGTCCCGGGTCCTGGGCCACCGCTTTCCCGATCCGGCGGCGACCTCCGTGGTCCGCTTCCTGATCGACGCCTGGGGACGCAAAGGCCAGTTCGGACTCAAATCGGCGCTCCGCAGGCTCGCGACTCATGGGGAAGGCGCGGCCCTCATTGCCACCCTGGTCGCCGACGGAGCGATGGTCGACAGGGCCGCGCGGGAGTCGGCCATCTCTGTACTGCACAGAGCCGCCCTCAAGCTGGATCAGGAGGCGGCGATTGCCCTGGCCCGGATGGGAGACGATCGCGGCGTCGGCATCCTCGTCGACGCCACCCGACGGGGCCGAAGTGTGGAGCGTCGCCTCAAAGCGGCCCGTGGCCTCGCCGACGTGGGGCACTCCCGTGGTCTCGACACTCTGCGCGCGATGGCGGCCCACACCACCGACCCCGGTCGGCTCTTGGCCGCGGAAGAACTGGTGCGCCGGGACGAGCCTGAGGGCACGGCGGCCCTCGTGGAGATGGCGAGAAGCGCCGACACCCGATCGAGACTCTGGCTCGACGCCGCCAGGGCGCTGATGCGGCTCCAGCTCGCGCAGGGCGTCGAAGCCCTCCTGACCCGTCTGACCGACACCGGCGCGCCCCCTCAGGCACGCGTCCTGGCAGCCGAACACCTGGAAGGACACCATGCCGAGACGGTCGAGCGGACTCTGGCGGAGCTGATCCGGGGCGAGTTGGCCCCGGAGGACCGCGTTCGGGCGCTCAGGCTGCTCATGTCGTCCAGTGGGCCGCAGGTCGCCGCGAGGCTCGGTGAGCTGGCCGAGGATGCACGGCTGCCCGTGCACCTGCGGATCGAAGCGGCACAGGCCATTAAGTCCACCAAGAAGCGCGAGCAGTTGCTGGTGGCTGCCGCGGCGGACCACGGCGCGAATTCCGAACTGAGGCTGCTGGCCCTGCGGCAGGTGTCGGTCCGAGGCAGCCGGCACATCACCGACCTGCTGCTGTCGGTCGTCGACGATCACTCCACTTCGCTCACGAACCGGTACGCGGCCGCAGGGCTGCTGCCGCCGTCCCCCGGGCCCCGTGCCAGGGCTCAGTCAGCACTGACGGCCTTGGTGAAGGACGCCCACGACGGGCAGTACTCCGCACGCACACGCATCGAGCTGCTGACAGCGACGGCATCCTGGTGGCCTCCGGCAACCTCCGAGGGCCTTCCTTCGCAGTGGGCGTCACCGTGGTGGTGCGACACCGCCGTCGCCCTGGTCACCACCGGGGAACTGGACGAGGGCGATTGCCGGCATCTCATCGTGCGGTTGGGCCAGGCCCATGCTCAGTCCCATCTGCACCAACTGGCCGCGACCGAAGCCCTGCCCGCCAGGCTGCGCCTTGACGCCGCGCGTCTGGCCACGGCTGGCGTCGCCGGGCCAGGCACCCGGAGCGGCATGAGACCCGCGCTGGTACGGAACCGGAGCCTTCATCCGCGCCTGCGTCTCCTGGCTCTCGTCGAAGTCGCACGGGAGGTGGTCGGAGGCATCGGGAGACCTTCGGCCGACCCCGTGCGCGCGATCGGCGACATCGTGGGAGAGGCGATCGAGAAGGTGCTGAACGCCCTCCTCGCCGTGCTGACCGCCGTCCTCAGGCTGCCCTTCGCCGCCCTCGCCGCCGTCCTGCCGTTCGGCGTGGCGGTCGCGGCCAACGCGTTCGCGGTGGCGCGTGCGGCCGAGGCCCCTCCCGAGAGCTGGAAGCCGTGGGTGTACGCCGCAGTGACCGGCGTACTCGTTGCCGCGCTGTACGCCGGGGCATGCCAGGCAAGCGGTGCGGGCAGAAAGGGAAGCAGGCTCATTCTGTGCGGCCTGCTGGCAGGGGCCGCCGTGGGGCTGCTGCGGTTCCCGGAACCCGCGGTTCTCAACGAGTGGGGTACACACCTCGCGACGGTGATTCCCTGGGACGAGGACTGGCGGTTCTGGCGCCACCTCGTTCACCGGAGCTGACCGCTGGCGCCCGCCGTGGGCCCCGGCAAGGGACGGGGCTGGGGGGTGCTTTTATCTGTTCGGTCAAGGTGTGTGGGCTAGGTTGCTTCTGATGGCTCTTGGGTGATGTCTCGGAGCCAGATGACGATCGCCATGGTCTACGTCGGCCACGCTCCAGCACCGGCCCCGCGACGTCGCCTGCGGCGCCCTCAACTTCTTCACCAGCCGCCATACCGCCCGCAGCTGGGCCCAATCCCACCCCGACTACACCGGCGAACCCGTCGACCCGGCCCGCGCCGAAGCCCTGGGACGCTCCGTCTTCGGCCCGCTGCTCACCCCCGCGCAGCCGGACGAAGGGCGAGGATGATGACCGGCATGCGCATCCGTATCGATGCCGGCGACCTGCCCGGCCTCAGCTGCCCACCCGCCAAGGGCAGCGACCAGCCGTACCGCAACATCCACGTCGCCATACAGCGCCGCGACCGCCCAGCGGAACTTCTCGACCCCCAGCCCGGGAACGCCGATACCGTGAGCTGGACCGTGGAGTGCACCACCACCGCGTCCCCGTCCGGCACCGACGTGAAAGGCCCCTATGTGCAGGGCCGCCCGGGCAGCCGGTTCCTCTACCTGTCGTGGGGCACCGTCGATGAGGCGGGCACCTTCACGATGTTCCGTCGCGCCAAGCTCATGCTCGATGCCGTCCCCACCGAGACCCTCACCTCGGCCGCGCACACCGGCCTGCTCGTCGGGCGCCTCGGCCTTACCGACGCCTGCGGCAACCCCCTGTGCGCGCGGGTCGTGCCACCAGCCATCACCTGGACCGCCGCCGTGCCCAACTGAGAAACGGCCACCCGCGCAACGTTGTCTAAGACGTCTGCGGGACCCGCGCCGAGGGGCCTTCGCCGCGGACAACCTCATACCCTGGCCATGACTTCGGTTATGCGCTGTTGCACTGTCCGGGGGCAAAGATCCGTCGTCGTTCACTGGGGTCAGTAAGGCGCTAGGGCCGGTTCCGCCGTGTTCAGCATCTGGTCGAGTGTGCGGGCGAGGCCTTGCTCGTCGTCGACATGCGTGAGCCATGGGACGTTGTCGAGCGTGCGGGCCAGGTCATCGGTGACGAGGGTGTCGAGCGTTGTACGCAGTTCGTCGGGGACGTGGTCGTCTACCGGGCAGAGCCATGCGAGCGCGGCCGACACGCGGACGTCTGCCGGCTGTGCGGGGTCGGACCAAAGGGCGCGGGCCCAGTCTGCGGCACGGGGGTCGGCGTGCTCGCGGGCGAGTTCGGCGACGGCCAGGACGAGGCTCGCGCGAACCCTGGTGGTCTGCTCGACGGCCAGGCGGGTGCGAAGGGCGTCTGCGATGCGGCTGGTTTCGCCGGAAGTGGTGGCCAGGGCGTAGCAGGCAGAGGTGCGCATACCGGGGTCCGGGTCGTGAAGGAGCGGCAGGAGAAGGTCGGCGTCGGCGGTGACGGCGAGGCGTGACGCCTCGATGGACCAGTTCATCGCGTAGCCGCCGCAGTCGTAGAGCCAGTCCTGCGTGGCCACTTTGAGGAACGTGTCTCGTGTGCCCTGCCCCCAATGCTGCTGTCGGGCGGCCGCGGTGGCGAGGTCGAGGGTGTCAGCGCGGTGATGCGCCGAGGGGTCGGCAACGATGCGGAGGAGGAAGGGGACGGTCAGCGGGGCGACGGAGCCGACCGTGCCTTGATGGACGATGCTGCTCCACAGGCGCCGCATCGCATTCCGGGCCACCTCGGCGTTCGTGGCGCGCAGCCGCGCCAGAAGCTCGGGTACATCGTCACCCGAGCTGTAAGCGTGCCTGAAGCGGCCCCAGGGCACCTCGTCGAGGCGGAACCCGTCCTTGACCTCCTGCGGCATCCTCGCGATCACCGCGCGCACGTCGAGTGCTGTTCCCTCGTACGGATCGAATCCGTGCTCATAGACCAGCTCGTGATCCAGTACAAACTCCTCAGACGCCACGCTTGCCCCCGGCTGCATCGATGATCAAAAGGCCCCTTGTCTATCACGGCTCGCTGATGCCACATAGCGAGCACCCCACGCCCTTCCTCTCCGAGCGCACCCGGTGCGTTGCCGGACGGCGGACAACCTCAACGCTGTCCATAACTTGGGCTCAGCCGCCCAACCCGCCCTGAGCTGCGGCGACGGGGTGAGCGTGGCCACTATCGGCTCCGGCGGCATCCAGGTCACGCGCCATCCCTTCCACCGCGACCCTGCGCTGAGAACCCGCAATGGGAGGCCGGAGCTGAGTGCCCTGTGAGCTGTTCCTATCCAGCACTGGTCGCCCCCGACCACGACGGAGGCATGCCCCGAACGATCTGGTCGGGCGCGATCAGCTTCGGTCTCGTGACTTCCTTGAACTTCGGGGCCGTTCCGTTCGAAAGCCTCTGACTGCAGGCCTCTGAAACCGAATCGGTGATGCCGGAGGGCTCCGGGCGCGATGCTTCGGACATACGTGAACCTGTTCGCCGCGGATCGGCAAGTACAGGGTGTGAACACCCGCCATCCTGACACCCACCGACCCCACCAACGGACGGACAGTCCATGACCGACTCGGCCGGCGGCGACGCCGAGCTCATCGCGGCCTCACTCGCGGAACCGGAGCGTTTCGCGGCGCTCTTCGAGCGTCACGCCCCGGCGATCCACCAGTACGTCGCCCGACGACTGGGCCGGGACGCAGCCGACGACGTTACCGCCGAAACGTTTTTGACGGCCTTTCGGATACGGGCCCGGTTCGACCCGGCCCGCGCCGGTGCGCGGCCCTGGCTGTACGGCATCGCCGCCAAACAGATCGGCCGGCAGCGCCGGGAGGAAGTCAGGGCTCTGAAGCTGCTCGCCCGCACCGGCCACGACCCGGTCGCCGACAGCTGGACCGATTGCGCCGACGACCGCCTGGCTGCCGAGGCCGCCGCCCGCCCACTGGCCGGGGCGCTGGCCCGTCTCTCCGCGGGTGACCGGCACGTCCTGCTGCTCTTCGCCTGGGCCGACTTCAGCTACCAGGAGATCGCCGAAGCCCTCGGCATTCCCGTCGGCACCGTCCGCTCCCGCCTCAACCGCGCCCGCCGCAAGCTGCGCACCGCAACCGGCGCGGCCGGTGGCCCCCTCGCCGAAGCTCGCATACACGAAGGTGACCCCGCATGAACGAGCTATCCGAAACCCGCGGCCTGCGCGCCGACGCCCCCCTTCCCGACGCCGACCGGCTCGCCGCGCCGCGGGCCCGGCTTACCGCGGCGCTCCGGCAGGAGACCCACCGCGGACGGGCAGCCCGTCCCAGGCGCCGGATGATCCTGGCCGGCGCCGCCACCGCAGGGGCCCTTGCCGTGACCGCCGGGATCGTCGCGGCCCTGCCCGAGGACAGCTCCCGCGCCCCCGCCGGGAAGCGCCCCCACGTGCTGTCGGCGGGCGCCTCCGCCGACGCCCTCGAACTGGCTGCCGCGACCGTCGAGAAGCACGACGGCACCGAACCCGGCCCGAAGCAGTGGGTGTACGAGAAGAACACCGTCTTCGTCCAGGGCAAGCCGCAAAGCAGCCAGGAGTGGACCCGCTGGGACGGCACTGGACAGGCCAATCTGCCCGGCATTCCGCCGGCTGGTGACATCTCGGACTTCGACCCCGACGAGCTCCAGGTCTGGTACGGCCCCAACCAGGAGGAGAAGTGGAAGCGGGAGGGGTACGACGACCGCTCCCAGCGGCAGTTCTACCGTTTCCTCGCCACCTTGCCGAGCGACCCCGACCGCATGATGAAGCGCATCCGCGAGGAGCACGCCATCGGCTCCATCAACGGGGAGACGCGCGCACAGCGCGACTGGCGGGAGATCGACGTCCTGTACCGGTCGGTGCTGATCCCGCCGAAAGTCCAGGCAGGCCTGTTCCGGGCTCTCGCGAAGATTCCCGGCGCGCGGGTGACGACCGGCGTCAAGGACCCGCTCGGCCGCGCGGCGATCGGCGTGAGTGTGAACTACGACGAGGAGACGTCCTCGGGCTGGCAGGGCAAACAGGAGATCTTTTTCGATCCCGAGAGCTACGCCTACCTCGGGGAGACCCGCAATGACGGGGAGACGGTCAGCGCCCGCGCGGCCTGGGGCGTCGTCAACAAGCCCGGCGCCCACCCCTGAGCACCGCGACGGGCACACGGTGCGACACCGGGCGCCTCTCGTCGTCAAACCGACGACTCCGAGCCGCCGCGTTCACAGCCTCATGGGCGTGAGGCAACCGGGTTCTTCGTTCCCCTTCCGCAGGCGTCATGTCGTTGCATTGGCGCTGTCTCGTGTGGAGTCTTCCTTGGAGTGCGGCTTGAGAGCACCCCGCCCACGCGTACGGTCCATCTCGCGCCATTTCGGCCGCAGTCCGGCCGGACCGGGGTGACGATGGCGCCCTCCGCGCCGAGCAGGACACACGGCCGCAGCGGGTCGGAGGAACTGCGAGCCGGAGGACCGTGAGATTGCCCAGTCGGAGATCGGCTCGCGCACCTCGGGCGGGTCCGGGCAAAGGCGCGCGACCTGGTTGGGGGCGGCCCGGAGGGAATGCTTTCGGGGCCGCCCCCGGGCCGGGTGTTGATGACGATGTGCGCGGCGTAGGTACCAGGGGGCCAGGAGGACGGGTGCTTGAAGGGCTTCAGAGACTGAAGACCCGTTCGGCCTGGTCACGCCTGGTGGTGTGCAGGTCCCAGTAGACCGGGGAGATCTCCTCGGGCTGGGCGGTCGGGAATCCGGGGATCGCCGGCGTGCCGATCGACACGTTGATGGCAACGTGCGCCGCCTGGACACCGGTGCCGTCCAGCTCCTTGTGCAGGTTGATCACCCAGTTGCGCAGCGCCGCGGCGGCGGCGTTGACGTTGGCGACCTGCGGCACGGGGTCGACGGAGCCGGCGCCGGTGGTGAACAGCAGGGTGCCCGCACCGGCCTCCCGCATGGCGGGCAGCACCGCACGGGTAGCGGCGATCGCTCCGTAGAGCTGGAACTCCATCTCGTGCTGCACGTCGGCCGGCTCGGTGGCGTCCGGGGTGGTCATGACGGTCTGGAGGCCGCCGACCGGGGAGTACTCCAGGACGTCGATGCCGCCGAAATGCGTAGCTGCATCCTTGAGCGCCTGGGTGAGGGCGGGGCGGTCGAGGACGTCGGCGGGGAAGGCGGCAGCGGTGATGCCCTCGGCGGCCAGATCGCCGACAAGGGCTTCAAGCTTGGCCCGGTTGCGGGCGATCAGTGCGACGTCGTAGCCGTGGGTGCCGTAGGTGCGGGCGATGGCGAGACCGAGCTGAGGGCCGGCACCGACGATGGCGATGGTGGGCATGAGGGAACCTTTCGTGGAAGGGAGCTTCGGATAGGGCTATCCGTTTCTCTTCCGGAAAGCCCTATCCGTTTCTCTGTCCACCGTAACACGAGAATCGGATAAGGCATTCCGGTTTGCTAGTCTGACGTCATGAGCCCTCGAAATCCGCACACCGAAGCCAGTGTCGACGCGACTGTTTCCGCAGGTCAGTCCAAGCGCAGCGACGCGGAGCGCAACCGGGGGCGGATCATCGCCGCCGCGCGAACGGTCTTCGGGCGCGACGGGCTGAACGCGTCGATGGCCTCAGTCGCACGCGAGACCGGGGTCGGGATCGCCACCCTCTTCCGCCACTTCCCCCGCAAGGAAGACCTGCTCGCCGCGGTCTTCGCCGACCGCATGAAGGCGTACGCGCAGGCCACCGACGCAGCCCTGGCCGATCCGGACCCCTGGCACGGCTTCACCGGCTACATCGAGACCGTCTGCGCGATGCAGGCCGCCGACCGCGGCGTCGCCGACATCCTGACCATGAACTTCCCAGGCGTTCCGGAGCTGGAGAGCTACCACGCTCAGGCGTACGAGGGCTTCCTCGAACTCATCGGCCGCGCCAAGAACACCGGGCAGTTGCGCGAGGACTTCACCAGCCGCGATCTCGTGCTGCTGCTGATGGCCAACGCCGGAGTCCTGAGCGCCACTGCCGATGCCGCCCCGGATGCCTGGCGCCGCCTGGTCGCCTGGATGATCCAGTCCTTCCAGGCCCCGGCCCGCGGCCCACTGCCGGACCCGCCGGACGATGCTGCGCTGTACGAGGCCATGCGCCGCGCCAGCCAGAGCGCCACCGCCCCCGAGACTGGAAATCGACGCTGAACCAGCGACCGGTGCTCCTGCAGGAGGGTGACACCTTCATGCTGGGCAACCCGCCGCCCTATGTGCTGGCCGGCACACCCGACGCAAGCCCATGCCCTGCGGAGCCGGTGTTGGCGGGTGCCGCAGACGGGCTCGTGCAGATCGGTCCGGAGTCCGAGGAGGACCTCTACCTGGCAACCTGTCCGAGAGCGCGTTCAGCACCGCGTTCCGCCGCGTGGTCGGCTCATCACCCGCACAGTTCCGGAACCAAGCACGACAGCCACCGCGCTCGGCCACGAACGGAAGCTGAAGGAGGCGTCCTGTGCTCAGCTACGCCGCTCACGCCAGCGACGAAGTCACCAGCACACCGCCCGCCGACACCACTACCAGCGACGCGGACACGCGTCATTGACGCGACTGGAGTACCAGCGGTGCCGCGGTGGGTGTCGACGGAGCGTAAGGGGCTGGCCCCCGACGGCAGTTGCGTTTGGTGTGAGGAAAAACAACCACGCCGTCGGGCGCGACCCGGTGACAGCGCGCAGGAAAGATCGTTTATGCCGGTATGAAGCAGGCCCGCCCTCCTGGTCAGGGCGGGTCACCACCGCCGAGTTCGATTCCCCCTGCAGCCCAGACGCCCTTCCGGTATCGGGCTCTGGCCCCTCACTCGGTGGGGTGAACTTCTCCGCGTAGGCCCGCAGTTGCTTGCATGCATGCGGTTTTGAGCTGTTGTGCCCGGCCTAGACTCCGCGTTCATGTCGCTGTGGCTGCTCAACCATTTCAGTACCTTCACGCTGGCCGTCATCACCGTGGGCGGGACGGTGGTGCTGGCCGTCGCCGGCAGTGTGCTGTTGCGGCGCAGATACCCCTCGCTGGCCCAAGGGGAGCACAACGACATGGTCGGTGTGACGCTGGGGATGTTCGGTGCGATCTACGGGATCATCCTCGCATTCGTGATCGTCACGCTGTGGACGCAGGTGGAGGAGACTCAGACCATCGTCGCCTCGGAGGCCACTGACACGGCGCTCATCGCCCGCGACGCCGCCGCGTTCCCGCCGCCGGTGCATGCCCGCCTCGACTCCGCCCTGAGCGGTTACGTCCACGCGGTCGTCGAGGACCAGTGGCCCCGCATGCGGGAGGGGAACCCCAGTTACGGGGCGACCGAGACTCATCTGCGGGCCGCCTACCAGACACTGCAGGCATACGAACCGGCAACCGAGCGGGAGCAGGTCTTCTACGAACAGGCCGTTGCTCACCTCGACGACGTCGCCACGCAGCGGCGTGCCCGCATCACCATGGCCCGCCAGGAACTCCCCGTACTGCTCCAGGTATTGGCGTTCGGCGGCGCACTCGTCCTGGTCCCGCTGACCTTCCTCTACGGCCTGCGCAAACGGCGGGTCCAGATGCTGTTCGTCGCTTCGGTCGCCGCCCTCGTCGGGTTCAGCCTGCTCCTGGTCGTCGTCCTGGACCGCCCCTTCGCCGGCGACCTCGACGTCAGCCCCGCCCCGTACCGGGAGGGTGCGCTTGCCCAGTACTGGGTCAAGTGACGCGGTGACGGGGCGGTGGCGGGCGGAATCTGTCAGTGGGCGGACAGCAGCGCGTCGGCGGTGTGGTCGATGACGTTCCCTACGGAGCAGATGAACGAGCACCCTGCCGTGCAGGTCACGCGGTGTACGCCACACCGTCGCACCGGCACAGCTCTGAGCGGTCAGGAACAGCACCCTCATGGTGTAGGCGTTGGACCGGGGGTGTTCATCGCGGGTTGAACGGCACCGGGGCCAGGCGGTCGGGGAGCCATGCCTCGGCGACGGCGGTGAGGGGGCGTGGCCGGACCAGGGCATGGGGCGGGAGGTGCTGCTTGGCGCGTTTGTTCGGAGGCGGGCGCGGCCTTCTTCGCCGGTGCGGTCCTCGGTGAGGACTTTGCTGAGGGTCCTGATGACGGCGTCCGCGCCGACGGGCTCGGGCGCGGTCGGCGGGTCGGTGTCGGTTGGGGGTGTTCACTAGCGCTGAATCCTGGCTGGCTTCGCGGTGGGCGTCGTGAAGGAGCTGGGTGAAGTGGTCGGTGTCGCCGCCCAGGACGTGGACGTAGGTTTCCAGGATCTCGGGGTGCGGCAGCGCGGTGGCTTCCAGGCGGGAGGCGACGGCGCTGGCGGGCAGGAGCCAGCGGCTGGCGACGGTGATGTCGGTGGGGGTGGGACGTCCGGCGCGCAGGTGCAGGGTGTGGATGGCGGAGCGGAGCCGTTCGGCGGCCGGCCGGGGGACTTCGCTGAGATCGGGGTCCGGTTCGCGGTGTTTCTCGCTGAGCTTCTCGGATTCCCACATGGTGCGCAGGACCGCCGGGTCGGCGCCGCAGGCCTGGGCGAACTTGCGGGTCAGCGCCCAGGTGGGGACGCGTTCACCGGACAGGATCCCGGAGAGGAACGAGGCGGAGAAGCCGAGTTGGGCCGCGATGTCCTTGTTGGTGAGCTGTGCGGTGCGGATCAGCATGGACAGGATGGGGGAGAGGCGGTTGTAGGCCGCGCCGGAGGACGCGATCGGGGCGGACTGCTGTTCGGGACTGTCGCCGCGGTCGCTGCCCGCATCGCCGGTTTCTGCGGCGGTCTCGCTGTCGGCGGGGGTGTCGGGGGAGGCGGTGCTGCCGGGGAGGCCCGCGAGCGTGGTCAGCATGGTCTCGGAGCGGTTGAAGCGGGCCAGGCGGCGCAGGATGTAGCGCTCGGTGTAGCGGTGGCGGACGGTGTCCTCGCTGATGCGCAGGATGGTGCTGACACTCGCCCAGGTCACGCGCCGGTAGCGGGCGCGCCCCACGACGGCCGCGGTCAGGCCGTCCAACTGCTCCTGCAACTGGGCGATCTGCCGCAGGGGTTCCTCCCCGTCGAACGACGGCAGCAGCCGGGCCAGGTCCCGCGCCCCGTCCTGGATGTCCTTGGCGATTTCGGCGCACAGGTCGTCGCCGACCGACGGACCGTGAGCCGCCGGGCGTGCGGCGGGCCCGGGCCGGGGTGCGCCGGTGCGCAGGGAGTTGCACGGCGGCCGCCTCACGGATGCGCGCCGACGAGAACGAATCCGACGACGGAACGGCGGTACCGGCCATGGCCGCTCTGTGCTCGCCCACCGGTCCCGCGTCCTACTACCTGGTCCGCGCTGCCGTCATGGCACCTTCCCTCTACAACACCCAGCCCTGGCACTTCGTCAGCCACAACGGCGAGCTGCAGTTGCACGCCGACACCTCTCGCCGCCTTCCGGTTACCGATCCCGCCGGACGGGAGCTGGTCATAGGCTGCGGCGCCGCCTTGTTCAACGCGGATCGCCATGCGGCATCTCGGCTTCCTGCCCTGGGTTCGGGTCTTCCCGGACACGGCCGCCCCCTGGCACCTGGCGACCGTCCGCTGGGGTTCGCATCTACGGCCGGACGCGGACGAGGAGGCGATGTACGCCGCCCTGACGCGCCGGCACACCCACCGAGGCCCGTTCCGGCCCGATCCGCTGCCCGTCACCCTGATCGAGGAACTGCGACAACACGCTCGCCACGAGGGCACCGAGCTGTCACCCCTCAGTACCACCGAAGACCTGCGCAGGGCGCCGACCTGATCCGCTCGCGACGGACCGCACGCCCAGCCCGACCGGCCGGCCCGCCGACGGCTGAGGTTATTGCCCGGCTTCAGCCTCTGGCCGGCTGAGGTGTCCCCTTAGCGCCCCAGCCGCTGGTGACGCCGTCGCCCGGCGCCACCCGGCCGCCAACCGTGGAGGCGCTCAGCGGCGAAGGAGGTCTTGTTCCGGCTGCGGCTGACGCCCCCCTGAGATCACGCTCGCCTGGGCCGACTCCGCCTACGCCGGACAGCTCGTGACCTGGTCGAAGACCTGGCTGGGCCTGACCTTGAAGACGGTCAGCCGGCCGAAGGACGCGAGCGGGTTCGTCGTCCTGCCTCGCCGCTAGGGCCGCGAGAATTCTCACGTTGGGTTACGCTGCCCAGACGATGGGTGGTGAGCGCACATGGTCACGCGCGGATTCACGGGACGTCCTCGACGCACGGAAGGCGCCGTCCCGCCGGGGCAGTTCGTCACCAGCGACTTCCCGGTCCTCACGGCGGGCCCGACCCAGCACGTACCGCCCCGCGCGTGGGAGCTGGTGGTCACCGACGGGACCACGGAGAGAACCTACACGTGGGCATCCCTGCGCGAGCTGGGCGTGGTGGACCTGACCACCGACATTCACTGCGTCACGCACTGGTCCAAGCTGGGGACGACCTGGCAGGGCGTTCCGGTGGCGGCCGTGCTGGAGGACGCAGGGGTGGCCGACGAGCCCTACGCGCTGGTGTCCTCGTACGGCGGCTACACCACGAACGTCCCGGTGGAGGACTTGGTGAACCGCGACGCGATGGTCGCGGTGGGCTACGAGGGCAGTCCGATCCCGGCCGAGCACGGCGGGCCGGTCCGGCTGCTGGTGCCACACCTGTATCTGTGGAAGTCCGCCAAGTGGTTGCGCGGGATCCGGGTGATGCCCGAGGACGAGCTGGGGTTCTGGGAGAACGCCGGCTACCACCACCGCGGTGACCCGTTCCTCGAACAGCGCTACTACGGTGACTGACCCTTCAGCCATGCCACCGCGGGTGCCCCCCGTTCACGGCTGGCGAGCCGCCACTGTGGCCGGAACGACGCGTGAGAGCGCCTCGGCGCGCAGCGTCCGGCTCGCCGTCGCCGGCTGGCCGGGGCATGTCGCCGGCCAGCACATCGACGTCCGGCTCACCGCCGAGGACGGATACCAGGCCACCCGAAGCTACTCGCTGTCCTCCGCGCCCGGGGAGGCGCCGCAGATCACCGTGGAACGCGTGGACGACGGCGAAGTATCTCCATACCTGGTCGACATCGCCACCGACGGTGATGCCCTGGAGGTCATGGGACCGGTGGGGGGCTATTTCGTCTGGCAGCCCGGCGACGACGCACCGCTGCTCCTGGTCGCCGGCGGCTCCGGCATCGCGCCGATGCGCGCCATCTGGCGGGCCGCCCGCGCTCACGACACTGAGGTGCGACTCGTGTACTCCGCGCGCACCGCAGACCGGGTCATCTTCGCCGACGAGCTGCGCAGTCCCAACGGGCCGAAGAACACCATCCACCTGACCCGTCAACGCGCGGCCGGGTTCGAGCACGGCCGGCTGAGAGCCGAGCAGCTGAGCGCGCTGCTTCGTCCGGGTGGCGTTCGCGAGCCGCGGCTGCGGGCATACGTATGCGGCCCGACCGCCTTCGTCGAGGAAGCCGCCCGCGCACTGATCGGCGCCGGCTTGGACGCCGACTTGCTGAGGACCGAGAGGTTCGGATAGGAGGCCCGCAGTGAACGCAGAGGAAGACCTCCTCTCCGTGCCCCCGGAGGACGGCTATGTGGACGGCAACGCCGTCGCCGGGGCGATGTCCCTGGCTCTGGGCCGGGACGCAACCACGATCGTCCTGGAGTGTGCCGAGTGCGGGGATCGGCACCTCGTCGCCGAGACCAGGGTCTATCTGCGCTGTCCCGGCATGGTGGTGCGCTGTCCGGGGTGCTCAGCGTGCGAGGTGCTGCTCGTCGACCGACCACGCCGGCTCCAGCTCACCCTGATGTCGATCCGTACCTTGGGGCTGCCGTGAGCCCCGCCCCGCTGGGCGAAGACTGAGAGGCGGTGGCCGAGCGGCGTGCTCGGGCGGCCCGGTCGCTGGCATGCGCGGACATAGTCGACGCCCTCGGACGAATCCATCGGTGCCACACACCTTCACGACCTCGTCACTGCGACCAGGCCGGGTCCTGTTCGGGCCGGCGGTCCCGATCTCCTGCCTCCCCTCCTGTTCGGTGATGGTGGGCCCCGAGACCCGCACCTTCGGCGCTCTGTTCCAACAGGCGGTGGGCGTCAAATCCGACGATGCCCGGGGCAAGGTGCTGGTACTGGCGAGCAATGGCCACCGCGACGTCTCCCTCGGCGGCGGCACCAAGCTTTCCCAGCTGGCGCGCTACGGCCTGGCCGGTGTGCTCACCGACGCATGGCTGCGAGACTGCGCCCAGCTGCAGTCTCGTCCCTTCGCGGCCTACTGTTCCGCGGAGGCCGTGCGACGGGGCGGTGATGTGATCACGCCGTACCAGGCGAACGTGCCGATCGTGGTCGCGGGGTGGGCGTGCACCCGGGGCAGGGCGTCTTTGCCGACGACTCTGGTGGGGTGGTGATCCCGGAACCTGACATCGACGCTGTGCTCGACGGAGCGGTGACGGCGGGCAAGGAGGAGGCCGCGTTCCGTGCCCAGGTCGATCAGGAGCGCACGACCGGTGGAGCCTGCATCGAAGGACAGCGGGAACGCTGACACACCAGGGCAACGAGGGACCGTCACTCCGGGCCGAAGCGGGCTCTGCGAGTCAAGTCCGACACCGGGCAGGTCGGCGGTCGTCACCACCGCTGTTGGCCCATTCCAAGGTGCTCAGGGGCGCACGCGAATAACGGTCTTGCCCTTGCGCCGCTCGATCGGGTTGAGCGCAGGGACGGCGTCGGCGAGGGTCGCGACGGTTCCGATGTGCGTGCGAAGGCGCCCGTCTCGCACCCGGTCGACGATCTCCACCAGCTGGCTCGGAACGGACTCGACGACGAAGTCGACCGCCAGGCTGTCGACAGGGCGAGCCTCAACAGGCCCGACCACCGTCACCAGCGTCCCGCCAGGCCGGATGATTCTCGCCGAGCGCCTTTGGACGTCAGCGCCGAGGACATCGAAGACCACGTCGACAGCACCGATGTCGTCGAGAAGGAGAACGCGTGGACACGAAGTTCGAGCTCTGGCGGGAACTGATCTACGCCATCCGGGGCCTGCGGCTGGACTCGTACGGCATCGCCGAGAGGCTGCGTTCCTGGCGCCAGGTCTGACCCTGGGCCGCGCACCGACACGCTGCGTTCGGTGGGCCTCTGGACGGGCTGCTGCTCGACATCACGGACTGGCATCAGAGGAGATCGAGAACGGCGCCGCCCTGCCTACAGAGCTGGGGCGGTTCCCGGGCGGCAACAGCAACTGCGGCACACGGGCCGCACCGTGTCACGAGGCGCTGGTGCCTACCCTCGGCTTGATCGGCCGGAGGAACCCTGACGTCCGGGTGCCCCCGTGCGAAGTCCGTCCATGACGATGTCCAGCAGGCGCGTCGCCTGCGGCTGCCAGTCATCGTGCGGCGCGAGTTGCCACAGGCCGGCGATGGCCAGCATGAAGTCGTCGGCGGTGACGCCGGGGCGGATCGCGCCGGCCTCCTCGCAGGCGTGGAGGAGGAGGCCGGCAGCCTCGGTCACCGGGGTGTGGCCCGGTTTTGCCGCCTTGACGGTCGAGGTGCTCAGGGCTTGGCGGATCGCCTCCGCCAGGCCGGCCTTGGTCATCGCGAACCGGGCGAGGTGGTCCATCCATGCCCGGAGTGCACGGTCGGGTTCCATGGTTTCCAGCAACTCGGATGCGGAGTCGGCGATCTGCTGTACTCCGTGGCGGTACAGCTCGAGGACGAGCGTCTCGCGGTTGGGGAAGTTCCGGTAGAACGTGCCCTGGCCGACGCCCGCCTTCTTGGCGATCGTGCTCAGCGGGGTGTTGGCGGCCCGGGAAAGCTCGGTGAGGGCCACTTCCAGAATGCGTTCGCGGTTGCGTTGCGCGTCCGAGCGCAGGTGCGGGTCGTTGCTCTGCCGCACTCGTCCTCCTCGCCGGCTTGTGTCCGAAAGCGGTCCTTGAGAACCGGACAGTTGTCCACTACGTTCGGGGCCAATAGCGGACAGCTGTCCGCTTGAGCTCACTCTAGCGTCGGACTGACGCCCCGTCGTGTCCGGGACACGTGAAAGAAGGCTGAACATGGCCCTGGCTCCCTCGTCAACGTCCAGCGACATCACCCTGAACATCAACGGCGAGAAGCACAGTCTGCCCGTCGACCACCGCACCACCCTGCTCGACGCCCTGCGCGAGCGCCTCGACCTGACCGGTACCAAGAAGGGCTGCGACCAGGGGCAGTGCGGCGCCTGCACGGTACTGCTCGACGGACGCCGGGCGGTGTCCTGTCTGCAACTCGCCGTGGCCGCCGACGGACGCGAGATCACGACCGTCGAGGGCCTGGCCGAGGGCGACCGACTGCACCCCGTGCAGCAGGCGTTCCTCGACCTGGACGGCTACCAGTGCGGCTACTGCACCCCCGGCCAGATCTGCTCGGCGATCGCGGTGATCGAGGAACACGCGGCCGGCTGGCCCAGTGCGGTCACCGACGACGTCCGCCCCGAGGCCGGACCACCACCCCTGAGCGCCGAGGAGATCCGGGAACGGATGAGCGGGAACCTGTGCCGCTGCGGCGCGTACGTGTCGATCGTCCAGGCCGTGGCCCAGGCGGCGCAAGCCAAATCCGAGGAGGCAGCAGCGTGAGGGAGTTCGCATACGACCGGGCCCTCGACGTCTCCGGGGCCCTGGCCCTGCTGGACACCGACCCCGACGCCCGCTTCCTCAGCGGCGGCACCAACCTCGTCGACCTGATGAAGACCGGCGTCGAGCGGCCCACCCGCCTGGTCGACGTCCGCGAACTGCCCCTGGACGGCATCGAGGTGACGGCGGACGGCGGCCTGCGCATCGGCGCCACCGTCACCAACAGCGACCTCGCCGCCCACCCCGAGGTCCGCCGCCGCTACCCGGCGTTGGCACAGGCGGTACTGGCCGGCGCCTCCGGCCAGCTCCGCAACATGGCCACCGTCGGAGGCAACCTGCTCCAGCGCACCCGCTGCGGCTACTTCACCGACGTGACCAAACCCTGCAACAAGCGTGTGCCCGGCAGCGGTTGCCCCGCGATCGAGGGCGAGCACCACAACCACGCCATCCTGGGTGCCTCCGAGCACTGCGTGGCCACCCACCCCTCGGACATGGGCGTCGCGCTGACCGCCTTCGACGCGGTCGTGTCGTACGAAACCGCCGACGGCCCCGGCGCATTGCCCTTCGCCGACTTCTACCTGCCGGTCGGTGACACCCCGCACCGCGAGACCGCGCTGCCGCCGGGCGCGCTGATCACCGGCGTCACCCTGCCGCCCGCTCCGGTGGCCGCCCGCTCCCGCTACCGCAAGGTGCGCGAGCGTGCCTCGTACGCCTTCGCCATCGGCTCCGTCGCCGCCGCGCTCGACCTCCGGGACGGCGTCGTACGCGACGTACGCCTCGCCTTCGGGGCGGTCGCATCCCGGCCGTGGCGGGCGACGGCGGCCGAACGCGTCCTGACCGGAGCGTCAGCCGACGCCGAGACCTTCGCCGCCGCCGCGGACGCCGAACTCGCCGCGGCGAAACCGCTGCCGCACAACGCCTACAAGGTGACCCTCATGCGCAACCTCGTCGTGGCCGTGCTGACCCAACTGACCGAGGAGGCCGCCCGATGACCACCACCCCCATGGCACGCAAGAACGCCGTCGGCACCGCGCACACCCGCGTGGAGGGCCACGACAAGGTCACCGGAGCCGCCCGCTACGCCGGTGAGATCCTGTTCGCCGACCTCGCGTACGGCTGGCTGGTGCTGTCCACGGTCACCCGCGGCCGCATCCGCTCCATCGACACCGCCGACGTCCTCGCCATGCCCGGCGTGATGGCCGTCCTGCACCACGGCAACGCCTCGCGGATCGAGACGGGGTACGTCGGTGTGCTGGGCGTTCCGGACCCGACCTCGGCCGTCTTCCAGCACGACAGGGTGCCGCACGCCGGCTGGCCGGTGGCGCTGGTCGTCGCCGAGACCTCCGAACAGGCCCGGGAGGCCGCCGAAGCCCTGGTGGTGCACTACGAACAGGAGCCGCACGACGTCGACTTCACCAAAGAGCACCCCGACGCGTACCCGCTCGACAGCCATGGGCCGGCGGTGATCGAGAACGGCGACCTGGAGGCCGAACTCGCCGCTTCCGCGGTGGTCGTGGACGCCGAGTACACCACCCCGGAAGAGCACCACACCATGATGGAGCCGCACGCGGCCACCGCCCGCTGGGACGGCGGCCGTCTCGAAGTCGTCGACTCCAACCAGGGCACCTTCTGGGTGGCGAGCGAACTCGCGCAGATGTTCTCGCTCGACCCGTCCGCTGTCCGGGTGCGCTCCGAACACGTCGGCGGCGGCTTCGGCAGCAAGGGCATCCGCGCACACCAGGTGGCCGCCGTCATGGCCGCGACCGAACTGCAGCGCCCGGTCCGCGTGGTCATGACCCGCCGTCAGATGTTCTCCCTCACCGGCTACCGCAGCCCCACCCGGCAGCGCCTGCGGCTCGGCGCCGATGCCGACGGCCGGCTGCGCGCGCTGGAGCACCGTTCTCTCAGCGCCACCTCCACCGTGCACGAGTTCATCGAATCGGCCGCCGGTCCCGCCCGGACCATGTACGGCGCCGACGCCCACCACACCGCCAACCGGCTCGTCCGGCTCGACGTGCCGACCCCGACGTACATGCGCGCGCCCGGCGAGGCACCGGGATCGTTCGCACTGGAGTCGGCGATCGACGAACTCGCCGAGAAGTGCGGTCTCGACCCGATCGAACTGCGCGCCCGCAACGACCCCGCGAAAGGCCCGGTGTCCGGGCTGCCGTTCAGCGGCAGAAACCTGATCGCCTGTTTCAGGGAAGGCGCCCGCAGGTTCGGCTGGGCCGACCGCAACCCGCGCCCCGGCCTGCGCCGCGAGGGACGCTGGCTGCTCGGCACCGGCACAGCGGCCGCATCCTTCCCGTCGGGTGCCGGCCCGTCCACCGCGGCCGTGACGGCACAGGCGGACGGCACCTTCACCGTGGGGATCAACGCCGCCGACATCGGCACCGGCGCCCGGACCGCACTCACCCTGATCGCCGCCGACGCCCTTCAGACCGCGACAGAACACGTCCGGGTGCGCATCGGCGACAGTGACCTCGGTCCCGCTTTCATCGCCGGGGGCTCCATGGGGACCCGCTCCTGGGCATGGGCGGTCATGACCGCCGCACAGGAGCTGCGGGAGAGGCTCGCCCTCGGCGCCGACATCCCGCCGGAGGGGGTCACCGTACGGTCCGACACCACGGAGGCTCTCGGCGCCCTCGCCAGGACGGAACGACACTCCTTCGGCGCCCAGTTCGCCGAGGTCGCCGTCGACCCGGCCACCGGCGAGGTCCGGGTGCGCCGCATGCTCGGCATCTTCGCGGCCGGCCGGATCGTCAATCCGCTCACCGCCCGCAACCAGTTCGTCGGCGGCATGACCTGGGGCATCTCCATGGCCCTGCACGAGGAGGCGGTCCGCGACCGTGCCCTGGGCAGCCACTACGGCGCCGACCTCGCCGGCTACCACGTCGCCTCCCACGCCGACGTTCCGGCCATCGAGGCGGACTGGATCGACGACCCGGACCCCGACGACCCGGTCGGCATCAAGGGCATCGGTGAGATCGGCACCGTGGGAGCCGCCGCGGCCGTCGCCAACGCGGTCTGGCACGCCACCGGCGTACGCCACCGGGACCTGCCGCTGCGCCCCGACCGTGTTCTGATGGCAGGCGTCCGTGCTTGACCTCGCCGGGGACCTGCACCGCTGGATGGAGGAGGGCCGCGCGTTCGCCGTCGCCACCGTCGTGGCCGTCGGCGGCAGCGCCCCGCGCGGCCCTGGCGCCGCCCTCGCCGTCGACAGCGAGGGCACGGTCATCGGGTCCGTCTCCGGCGGCTGCGTGGAGGGAGCGGTGTACGACCTGTGCGTCCAGGCGCTGCAGCACGGCGAGACGGTCGTCGAACGGTTCGGATACAGCGACGAGGACGCCTTCGCGGTCGGGCTGACCTGCGGCGGGATCATCGACATCATGGTCACCCCGGTCGGCACGGACACGCCTGGGAGGCCAGTGCTCCGGTCGGCCCTGTCGGCTGCCGTCCGAGGCGAGCCGGCAGCCCTCGCCCGCGTCGTACGCGGCCCCGCCGATCTCCTCGGCACGGCCCTGCTGGTGCGGCCGGGCGAAGCGGAAGGGGAGCCATCCCAGCCCTCCCGGGCGAGCTCGTACGAAGGCGGACTCGGCGGACACACGGAACTGGACCGTACGGCGGCCGGTGAAGCCCGCGCCATGCTGGACGCCGGCCGCACCGGCACGGTCGAGCTGTCGCAGGACGGCTCGCGCTGCCCCGACGGACTGACCTTGCTCGTCGAGTCGAGTGTCCCTCCGCCCCGCCTGATCGTCTTCGGGGCGATCGACTTCGCCGCGGCACTCGTACGGGTGGGCAAGTTCCTCGGCTACCACGTCACCGTGTGCGACGCCCGCCCCGTGTTCGCCACCACGACCCGCTTCCCCGAGGCCGACGACGTCGTCGTCGACTGGCCGCACCGCTACCTGCGCGGCACCATGACCGACGCGCGCACGGTGCTGTGCGTGCTCACCCACGACGCCAAGTTCGACGTGCCCCTGCTGGAGGCGGCACTGCGGATGCCGGCGGCGTTCATCGGCGCGCTGGGCTCACGGCGTACGCACACCGACCGGGAAAGACGGCTGCGGGAAGCGGGCCTCACCGACGGGGAGTTGGCGCGGCTGAGGTCGCCGATCGGCCTCGATCTCGGCGCCCGCACACCCGAGGAGACGGCCCTGTCCATCGCGGCGGAGATCATCGCCACCCAACGGGGCGGAACGGGCACGCCCCTGACCGGGTCGGGCAGACCGATCCACCACGAGGAGGAGACGCGTGACGCGGGGACGAGTTCCGGCCCCTGGACGCGGAGCACCGCACCGATGCCGACGTCCATACCGAGCTTGCGGTAGTGGCCGGCCATGCGTCGCGACGTACGTGTGGACCGTAGACGCCGAGGCCGCCCCGACGGCGCACGGCCGCTGCGCGGTCCTGGCGTTGCCGTCTCTGGAGCCGGCGACGGAGAAGCCGGGTTGCTCGCTGCAGGGCCTCCGTCGGCCCCGCAGTGGAGCAAGCCGGCGGTTTCTATGCGCAGACTCGCTTGAACTCAGTCGCCCCTGACCGCGCACGGAATCGCACCTCATGCCCAGCGTCGTCCGTGAACATGGCTTCTGTCTCGGACTTCAAGGTCATCGTGCCGTGCTGGGTGGGGTTGTCCCATCCCTCGGGCGGGTTCCCTGAACTGTCGGAGAGCGGAGTTACGGCTTCGAAGTATGTTGAGCCGACACGGGCTTCGTCGATTCCGCAATGTGTGTAGAGGTCGAAGGGAATTGTCCGATCGGACGAGGCCGATCGGACCTCCCTTCCGTCATCATCGGCCGTGGCACAGCCCGTGAGAGCCCCGGCCATCGCGACGGCGACGACGACTCGCCCCATGCCCGTTCTCACAGCTCTACCCGTTCTCTAGACATAACTGCTCTGTCAGTCATGGCATTTCGACGTACAGGGCGAGTCGCCGGTTCCGCGGTTCCGTGAGCCGGTTCAGCAGGGGCGGCGGCTTCTCCTACAGGAGAGACTCCGCGTCGACCTCGTTCTCCCACGCCGGGTTGGGCGCCTCGCCCGGTCAGGTGAACTTTGTGGAACTCGATTGCGCAGAAGCCGACTTGGGAACTGCACTGGCCGTGTCCTCCTGTACGAGGCGGGCCAGGCTGACGTAGGCGCCCTTCTTCTGTACGGAGGTGTCGTCGGCCACCACGACGAGGACCCGATCAGGACGCGCAGGCACCGGCGGTGTTGTGCGATGGTTCGCTCGGCGGCCTCGCTCAGGTTGTGCCAAAGATGCGTGCCTGAGACTTGGACGGCCTGCGGCGCCCCGGCGGCGGCGCCTTCGGTGAAGAACGGGGCGCGGTCGCAGCAGACGACTTCGACACCGGGCGGCTGTGCCAGCCACACGCCCAGAGTTGGTGCCTCCCGCTCGGGCAGCAGGTCGGCGGGGCGCCGCGTCTCGATGTCGACGAGAACCGTGCCGCAGTGGCGGCCCTTGTGGGTGGTGTACTCGTCGACGCCGACCACCCGCGGCGTGGGCACGTCCGGCTCAGGAAGCGCGTCGACCGAGCAAAGAACGGTCCTGCGCCTGATGGACATCCCCAGGAGGGATGCCAGGCGGGCGCCAGCCCGGCCCGCCAGGGCAACCCCCACTGCGGCCAGGGCCGAAAGGTCGGCGCCGCCCGGCGCTCCGACTGCGCTTCATGTACGCTCGGGCGCGCCTGCGCGGACCGATGACCCCGCCGCCCAACGGGGCCGGGTCAGTGGCCGCGGATGTGCCAGCTACGGGATGCGGGATGCCACACCAGGTGAACCTGTCCTTGGTCGGGCCTTCGGAGTGTCAGTTCATTCATGTCCAGTGCCGACAGGGCTCGCAGCGCTTCGTCGGAGGCGTTCGACCAGAGGACGAGCGAAATGTTTGCTTCCGGGTCCTGGACGATGGCAAGTCCCACGTTGGCCTCGACGGCGGCCGGAGAGTTTGGTGCTTCTTCTTCGTTGCTGTCGTTGCTGGTTGTGCGGTTTCGGCGCACCAGGCGCTGGATGAACTGCCGGGCGTGTCCGTAGGCGTCGTCTGCGGTTTTGGACACGAGCGTCTGGATGAACGGCACGAGGGCGGTGGTGACCACGGCTGTCACGATCACTTCAACCCAGCCCGGCCCGGCCGGCACACCTGATCCGCCTTCCCAAGAGCCCAAGGTCTCGGCTCGCGTGCGCCACTCGGCGGCCTCGTCCACCCGGCCCAGCCGCTCGAGGGCCTCGGCCAGTCGTGTGGCGGCTGCCTGGGAGCCTGCCTCGGCCTCTGCCTTTACATACGTCTCGGCTTCGGCCGGACGGTCCTGTGCGATCAGGAAGGAGGCAAGGTCATGGCGTGCAGAGGCAAGACCATGGGTGAGGGCTGCGTGATACCACTGCTCCGCTTCGGTCGCCTGTCCTTTCCCCGCCAGCATGTTGGCGAGGCGCAGCATTTCGGGCCGGGCCCCGCCGCTGGCGGCCCGGCGGAGCCAGAATTCCTCCTCATCCGTGCCTGAAGTGATCAAAGCCATGGCGCGCATCGCGCCAACCCAGCCTGCCTCCGCGGCACGCCGGCACCAGCTCATCCAGGCGTCGTCATCAGCCCGTTCACGAAAGACCCACGCCAGTTCGAACATCGCCTCCGGATCTCCGGCCTCGGCCGCGGCGAGCAGCCACCGTTCAGCCTCCACCCGGTCGGTGCACGGCTCGGGAGCGGTCTGGAGGTACTGGCCCAGCACCCTCATCGCTCCCGGATCGCCCGCTTTCGCGGCCAACTCGATGTTCTGATCCGGCCTTCCGGGCCCCTTGAGTGCAGCCACTCGCTTCCTCTCTGTTCCAGCAGCACGCTTCCCTGGACATGCTGCGCAAGACCCGCCCAGAAGCCGAGGCGTTCGCCCGTGAGCGCCCGGCGCGAGGCGACACCGACCGGAGACCACGGTCTTCTCGACGACACCTTGGGCCCCTCGTCACTGCCGTGCCCACGGTCATTCTCCACGCGTCGATACGCCACGGAGGCAAGCTCCAGGCCCTCGCGGACGACCAACGACTGCTGACCGACGAGGAGTTGGATGTCCTGGAGATCGGGGACATCAAGGGAAACCATCTCCAGGACCTGGTGCGCGGCTGTTCGGTGGCATGACGGTGAGGACGGTCCCGCGGGAGACGGCCTTCACCACGGACAGATCAGCATCTACAACAACAGCGACGGCACCGCCGACTTCATCGTTGACACCAGCGGCTACTACACCTGATTGATCTGCCTTCAGATTCGCGTACGCAGCCTCTCGCCCCAAGGCGGCTCGCCAGGACACGCGCGCCAAGGCGGCTCCGGCGCATGCACGTTGGGCAGAAAGAGCCGGCGACCTGAGGGGAAGGAGTTCCTTGAGCCGGTGACTGTGCCGTTTCGGCTTGGCGCGCGATGTCCTTATGACAGAGGAACGTACGGCGCTGTGACCGCGTCGTCGACTCCTGGTCGGCCGACGACGCGGCGGGCCTGGAGGAGGCATCGATGGACGGCATCCTGTGACCTGGGATCCCACTCGAGTGGGAGCTTTGCCGTCCTACCGCACGAACCCCGCATACATCACGGTGCTGTCTTTCGCCTTCTGTACGGAGTGGCAGAGGGCCGACCTGGACGAGGCCGGTGCTCACGGTTGGGTCGGGTGCTGCCACGCACGCCGGTGCCCGAAGGTTCTGGCCCGTTCGGTAGGGAGGAGTCCGCAGCCGCCGGGGAGTTCGGAACCTGTAGCGGTTCGAGGGGTGGGGCACCGAACAGTAGCTCGGCATGCGGTCCCCGGCGTCGGTGTCGGGCTGAGACGGCCGTCGCGTCACGCGTAGGGGTCGAAGGCGATCCCGGACGGCATGGAGTGGTCGAGGGCGTACTGGAAGTCGCCGTCGTCGATCTTCAGCGTGGCCGAGCCGAAGTCGGCCGCGACGAGCTTCTCACGGTAGCCGGACGGATAGCCGTTCCAGCCGACGAGCCGAGGGAAGAACCAGCCGCCTGTGGCGTTTTCCGGCGGCTCGTCGCCGCCGCTCGCGAACCGGAAGCAGTGGGTGGAGATACCGTCCTTGTGGTAGACGATTTTCGGGTGGGTGCCGTCAAAGCGGACCGACGAGGCCGCGGCCACCTGGTAACCGCTGTGCTGGGACACCGACACGTACCGCACCTGGTTGTCGCTGATCCACACGACCACGTGCTCCCAGTCGTGGGTGTGCCCGATGGCCGCGGGGCCCAGGGTGGCCTGGTCCTTCTCGAAGTAGCTGGCGTACATCACCGCACACCAGCCGTTGTTGCACTTCGCCCGGGAGTACGTGTTGGCGTTGGCCAGTTGGGCGTAGTCGTGACACTTGCCGTTGACGTTCCCGCCGAGCTTCAGCCCGGGGTTGATCGTGCCGTCGGCGCCGATCGCGGCCGTGGCGTAGCAGCCGTCGCCGTCGTAGTCGTAGGCGGGGGAGAAGGTCTGCTCCAGGCCGTCGGCGTTCTGCGGGAGCAGGGTCAGGACGCTGGCGTGGGCGGAGGCAGGAAGCGCCACTACGAGCGCCAGCGCGCCCAGCAGCGTGGCCAGGGGTCTCAACGTGCGCACTTTGTCTCCTTGTTCAGCAGTAGAGGTTGCCACCGGGGGCGACCCCGAGGATCGACGCCGTCGCGGCGGCCGGCGTTGCGGACAGAGGACTGGCCACCAGGGCGAGGAGGGGCGAGGTGTGTAAAGCCCAGCGAGCGGGCGCGATCCGCACTGCCAAGGGATGCGACCACCTTCGAAAAGAGGAGCGCGCGCCTGATGATGGGTCAACCAGCCGCGCGTAATCGGAAAATGACGCTCCGAAGGTAATGGTCTATACCAATCATGTCAAGACGTGTCCATGACACTCTAAATAGTCATTGGCGGGGAAGGCCTCCAGGATCCCGCGGCGCATGCTGTGGCGTAGCTGGTGCGGGTACTTAATGATCTTGGTTGTGGCCTGGTGTTGCTCAGTTCCTCTGAGCGGTGGGTCTAGTCCGTGGGTGGGGTCTTCGCAGCGTCGAGGGTTCGGCGCCGGAGGGTATGTGGGCTGAGCTGGCTGCAACGTGCATCTCGCCTACGGGGTGTGGCCATTCATTGCCCGGCAGGACTGGCTGACCATCCACGGGATCCGGCGGCTGGGCGGGATGGGGGCCCACTGGCCGCAAACCGGTGTCGCGAGGTGGCAGTTGACAGCTGCCGGCCCTCCGGTGTCCACGAGCATGGCACGCCCCGCCCCCACCCCGCTCACCCTTAATGTCACATAAGTTCGTAATGCTGGTTTGCCGGTCCACGGGTGTTCCAGGTACCTACCTAGACTGAGTTCACAACGGCTCGGCGTCGTCCCCCGCGGTGGCCAGCACGTTGTTCCCTCGGGCCCGGCGACCGCGGTCCGCTCCTGTTCCAACCTGCCTTGTCCCCCCAGACCGTAGAGACTGATGCTCACAACCGGTCGTCGGCGCGGCGGCGGGGCCGGACCATCCGGTC
>NZ_JBHUXV010000078.1:0-46780 GCF_042669125.1 Streptomyces sp. NPDC057253
GCCCTAGACGGGCAGGCCACGGTCAGAACGATGCCTCCGGCGGGGGATCGGCCGGCACCGGGATGGAGGGAGCGCCGTACGCGGCCGCGGGTCCGAAGTGGCGTGCGCGGGGAGCTCCCATCCCGACCACCATCGACCCAGGCAAAGCCGAGCAGACGCGGCCCATGGCGTCCAGGTCGTTCGTACAGTGGCGCGCTCCACCTGGACGCCATGAACCACGCCTGCTCCACGGTGTGTGGGTCGACGGCGGACGGGACGGGAGCTGAGGTGAGTAGTGGTTGATGGGGCCGACATCAACCACTGGCGGTCAAAGGGAACCGTCGAAGTCGCCGACCGTATGCCAATCAGTACCACCCATGTTCGATGAGCAACCAGCGTCAAGCAATCGCTGTGCCAACTCTTGACGGCGTTGAGTTGAGTTGTTCATTCGAATTACGTGACGGCCGCCGATATCGCTAAATGGTCGCACTACACCCAATTCGACCAATACCGTTCGATCCTCATCTCGACCGATCGCCATACCCGCTTCGAATAGCACATTTGCCCTGGCTTGCCCCGTAGGCTTCGTCTCATGAGCAGGCTCATGCGCACTTTGATATTCCTCTTTGAGCCACGCATTGTCATCCGGCGTCATTAGCACCAGGACAGCCGCAGCCTGACGGAATGCAACGTCGAGAATTTCACCCACGTAGGGAGAGGACTTACCAGTGGCTGCGACAGCCTCGATCCACTCGACAGGACTCAACCCAATCGAGCGCAGGAAGGAGAACATCGCATCCCTCGCTTTGAGGTTCCGCCCGTGCACTACAAATACCCGTCGAGGGTCAGGCCGTTCCATCGCAGAGATCGAGACATCGATGCTTGCCGACCTAGTCACCTCAGCACCGGGTTCCGACGTGATGTAATCATCCGTTACATCCTTCCCGTACGCCGCAATGTAATAGTCGTCTGGAGTGAATGTGACAACCTGCGAGTTTCTGCGTTGCTCGCGCACAATCGGCAGAATTTTCGCCGCATCCTGCTCGGTTTCGTTGATCCGAATCCGTTCCAGGTTGTCCATCGCCACTGTTACGCCACCAATGACTATCGGGCGGCCCTCTCGGTAGGCCTTAGGAAGCGCTCTTCCAGCTCTCGCTTACTCAAGTCGAGGCGGACTTCGGTGTGCGACCTGTTGGACTTAGTAGTTACACGCACGTGGAAAGGCATACCGGCTCCGGACCGTGTTCAGAAAACTGCGCTTACGTGGGCTACATTTCTGAGGTCTTCCGCGTGATGGCAGTTAGACCAGGTTGACATCGGCTCAGGCTCACAGGTCACCGCGGTAGCCGCTCGCCTACGGAGGGAACCTCTAGAGAGCCTCCTTAGACGGAGTGATCGGCTCCCCCGACTTACGTACTACAGGCAAAACGCTCCACGGGAAGTTGATCCAGTCGTCCGTGCGCTTCCAGACGTACTCGCACTTCACCAGGGACTGGGTCTTCTCGTAGATGACCGCGGAGCGGACCTCGGCGACGGTGTCCAGGCAGAAGTCGCGGACCAGCTTGAGCGTCTTGCCGGTGTCGGCGACGTCGTCGGTGATCAGGACCTTCTTGGAGGAGAAGTCGATGGCGTTGGGGACGGGGGCGAGCATGACGGGCATGTCGAGGGTGGTCCCCACGCCGGTGTAGAACTCGACGTTCACCAGGTGGATGTTCTTGCAGTCCAGGGCGTACGCCAGCCCGCCCGCGACGAAGACGCCGCCGCGGGCGATGGACAGCACGACGTCGGGCTCGTAGCCGTCGTCGGCGATGGTCTGCGCGAGTTCGCGGACGGCGGTGCCGAAGGCCTCGTAGGTGAGGTTCTCCCGTGCGTCGGCGCTCATACCTGGGTCCGGTGGAAGTTGAGGAAGGAGCGGGAGGCGGTCGGACCGCGCTGGCCCTGGTAGCGGGAGCCGTAGCGCTCACTGCCGTAGGGGGACTCGGCCGGCGAGGAGAGCCGGAACATGCACAGCTGGCCGATCTTCATGCCGGGCCAGAGCTTGATGGGGAGGGTCGCGAGGTTCGACAGCTCCAGGGTGACGTGCCCGCTGAAACCGGGGTCGATGAACCCGGCGGTCGAGTGGGTGACGAGTCCGAGCCGCCCCAGCGAGCTCTTGCCCTCCAGGCGGGAGGCGAGGTCGTCCGGGAGGGTGATGACCTCGTACGTCGAGGCGAGGACGAACTCCCCGGGGTGCAGGATGAACGGCTCGTCGCCCTCCGGCTCCACGAGCCGCGTGAGGTCGCTCTGCTCGATGGAGGGGTCGATGTGCGGGTACCGGTGGTTCTCGAACACCCGGAAGTACCGGTCCAGCCGTACGTCGATGCTGGACGGCTGCACCATGGATTCGTCGTAGGGATCGATCCGCACGCGCCCGGCGTCGATCTCGGCCCGGATGTCCTTGTCTGAGAGAAGCACGCCCCGAGGATACGCAAGGCGCGCGGACCGACCACCATCGGACGGTCCGCGCGCCTGGTACCGATCTCTACCGCTTCTTCCTAGTGCTTCTCCAAGGCCACCGGAACGACGCTTCGAAGCCGGGCACAGCGCGGACAGCGAACGAGCCGTCCGGGGCCGAGGCGCTCGGCCTGCTGCATCGGGAACGAAGCGGTGCTGAACACGTGCCCATCGGCACAACGGACGACGGTGCGCTCCATCAAGTCCTAGAGTCCCTTCCCCAAGAGCCGCGTCGGGCTACTGCTCACCTGACGACAAAATGCCACATTACGGGATGCTCGGGACGGCCCTCCAGGCGGCACTCCGGTCCCGCCCGGACCCTCTTCCACACCTCCACCGTACGCCCCAACTCCGGTCCCCCGCAGCCCTGTCCCACCCCTGAAACGCACTCAGGCCCCACGGCTTCAGCGCCGGGGGCCTGGCATGAGGTAAGGTGACTTTGCGTTCGACACCGGTTCCGTCCGGCGTCTCACGCGGGTGTAGTTTAATGGTAGAACATCAGCTTCCCAAGCTGAGAGCGCGAGTTCGATTCTCGTCACCCGCTCCAGAGCGAAACCCCAGGTCAGTGGCCTGGGGTTTGTTTGTTGTCCAGTCCGATACGAGGGGCTCTGTGCGGGCGAGGGCCGTGCTCCGTCACAGCCCGGTGGCCAGCCAGACGGTCACCATCGCGGTGATGGCGAGCCCGACGTTGAGTGCGATCCGGCGGTCCTGGCCGGTCAGGTGGACGGCGATCGCACCGACCTGGAGGAGGACGAAGCCGCAGGCCGCGGCCGGCGCCAGCCGGGGCGCGATGCCCGTCAGCGGCGGCAGGATCAGACCGATCGCGCCGAGGATCTCCACCGTCCCCAGCGCCCTGAGGGCGGGCAAGGGTATGCGGTCGACCCAGGCCATCATCGGTCGAAGCTGATCGCGGCTGCGGATCGCCTTCAGCGTGCCCGCGTAGACGTAGAAGAGGGCGAGCAGTCCCGCGACGATCCAGTAGGCGATGTTCATCGTTCCCGTTTCCGTTCGTGGGTCATCGGTTCGCACACACCGTGGACTGCTTCAGGCGAGGCCGGCGACGGGTTCGGTCGCGTAGCGGCTCATCGCGTCGACAGTGGCCTGGGGCGTCAACCCGCCCGGTGCGGCCGCCGTCCTCCGGGACGCGCAGGTGCGTGGTGCCCAGGTGGCAGTTGCTTCCTCGGTCATGGTCACCAGTGCACCGGTGGAGGCCTGCCGGTGTCCAAGACCCATCCCGCAGCGCCGATACCCCGTGGGTATCGTTGCCGCGTGGAGCTACGGACCTTGCGCTATTTCGTGGCCGTCGCCGAGGAACTGCACTTCGGCCGGGCAGCCAGCCGACTGCACATGAGCCAGCCGCCGCTGAGCCGGGCGATCAAGAAGTTGGAGGCCGAGGCCGGGGCCCTGCTGTTCGCCCGCTCGCCCACCGGCGTCACGCTCACTCCGGTGGGCGCGGTGCTGCTCGACGAGGCGCGGGCCCTGATCGACCACGCCGACCGCGTCCGTGCACGCGTGAGCGCGGCGGCCGGTGCCGCGACCCTCACCGTCGGCATCCTTGGCGACGGCACCGACCCGGGAGTGGCCAGGCTGGCCGCCGCCTACCCCCGAACCCACCCCGGCATCGACATCCGCATCCGCGAGACCGATCTGACGGACCCGACGTGCGGGCTGCGCGCCGGACTGGTCGACGTCGCCCTGACCCGGGCCCCGTTCGACGAGACCGCCCTGACGGTGCGTGAGCTGCGCACCGATCCGGTGGGCGCGGTCCTGCGCGCCGACGATCCGCTGGCCCGCCGCGACCGGCTGCGGCTGTCCGAGCTGAGCGACCGCCGCTGGTTCCAGTTCCCGCAGGACACCGACCCCATCTGGCAGTCGTACTGGAACGGCAACACGCCGCGCGAGGGCCCAGTGGTGCGCGCCGTCCAGGAATGCCTTCACGCCGTGCTGTGGAGCGGCACGATCGGCCTGGCCCCGCTCGGGCACGAGCTGCCCCCGGAGTTGGCCGTGGTGCCGCTGATCGACATGGCGCCGAGCCGAGTGGTGGCGGTGTGGAACGAGGGTGACACCAACCCGTTGATCCGGTCCTTCATCGAGATCGCGACGGCCGCCTACCGTCACTGACCCCGCTCACCCGCCCTGCCTGTGGCGCGAGGAGAGGGAGCGGGTGGTGGCCGGCCCGTTCGGTGGGGTCGCCGTGGGGTCGCCGTGGGGTCGCGGGCAGAACAACTCTGTTCTCGACAACGCGACTTGGCATCGCCGCCATTGCATGCGATCGATGTCGTCACCGGCACTGAGCGACACGGGCATGCGCCGCGCATCACGTCTCGGGCCCTTCCGCCGGCCGACGGTACGTCGCCGTGGGCATCCGTCCCGCCTGCGATCACGCCCCTCGTCCCACCGCTCCAAAGGCGCTGATCAACCGGCAACTCGATCCTGAAATGGAATAGGTTTTCCGTTGACGGTTCCGGTACGCGCCGGACACGCCGGTGCAACATCCGGGCCGTTAGCTGCCGCAGCAACCGTCCGGCGCAGCGCCGGTAGGGGACGGGGACAGCAAGAAGGAGCAGGACATGACGGCCACGGACAGTGCTGACGCGGACAGATCAGCCGCCCCGCCCGGGTACTCCCCCCGTCTCTACAACGCGGACCTCGCCCCCGCCACCGAACGCAAGTGGGGCGCCTTCAGCATCTTCAACGTCTGGACCTCGGACGTGCACAGTCTGTACGGCTACTTCCTGGCCGCCAGCCTGTTCCTCGTCGCGGGCAACACCCTCAAGTTCCTCATCGGCATCGGTGTGGGCTCGGTGATCATCTACTGGCTGATGACTCTCATCGGCAAGGCGGGCGTCAAGACCGGCGTCCCCTATCCGGTCCTCGCCCGCGCCTCCTTCGGCACCTTCGGCGCCAATGTCCCGGCGCTCGTACGGGCCGTGGTCGCCACCTTCTGGTACGGCGCCCAGACCAGCGCCGCCGCCGGCGCCATCGTGGCCTTCCTCGTCCGCTACGACGGTCCCAAGCATCTGCACGAGACCACTCGGCTCTTCGACCACAGCGGCCTTGAGGTGCTGTGCTACCTCGGTGTGTGGGCCGCCCAGCTGCTCATCATCAGCAAGGGGATGGAAACGGTCCGCCGTTTCCAGGACTTCGCCGGCCCGGCGGTCTGGCTGATGATGCTGATCCTCGCGATCGCGCTGTCCGTGAAGGCCGGGACGCTGTCCTTCTCCGTCGACATGCCGAGCGGCGACCTGGCCGCACTCGCCAAGAGCGCCACCGGGCTCGACGTCAGCCCCGGCTCATTCGCCGCGATCGCGGCGATAGCCGCCACCTGGGTCACCTACTTCGCCGCCCTGTTCCTCAACTTCGGTGACTTCGCACGCTTCACCCCGGACGAGAAGGCCCTGAAGAAGGGCAACATCTGGGGCCTGCCCGTCAACCTGATCCTCTTCTCCCTGGTCGCCGCGATCACCACGGCCGCCGCCAGCAAGGTGTACGGCGAGGTCATCCTCGAACCGGCCAAGATCTCCGCCAAGTTCGACAGCGCGTTCCTCGTCCTGCTCGCCGCCCTGACCTTCGCCGTGGCGACCCTCGGCATCAACGTCGTCGCGAACTTCGTCAGTCCCGCCTTCGACTTCGCCAACGTGGCACCGAAGCACGTGACCTTCCGCAGGGGCGGCCTCATCGCCGCCGTCATCGCGCTCCTGCTCTACCCGCTCCACCCCTGGGACAACGCCCCCAGCTTCGTCAACGCCATCGGCTCGACGATGGGCCCCATCTTCGGTGTGATCGTCGTCGACTACTACCTCATCCGGAAGACCCAGCTGAACGTGCCCGCCCTGTACGAGGAGGACGGGGAGTTCCGCTTCCAGGGGGGCTGGAACGTACGGGCGTTCGCCGCCGGTGTGGTGGGCGCCGTCTTCTCCAGCATCCTCCCCGTCTACGGACCGTCCGAGTACGGGGCGACGCTGGGCCCGTACTCCTGGTTCATCGGAGTCGTCGTGGCCGGGGTGCTCTACTTCGCCTTCAGCGGGGGCAGGAGCCCGCTCACCGCGAGCACGGCGGCAACGGAAGCGCCGGAGGCGGCAGCCCCGGAGGCGGCAGAGGCCTAGGAGCCGGCTTCTTCCAACAGCCCGAGCAGGGCGCCTGACCTGGAGTGATGCCGGTCAGGCGCCCTTTTTCGTCCCGATCGAGGACAGGTGCGCCGGACCGGTGTGGACGGCAGGCCATGCGGCCGTACTCGGCGAGTCGGACGGCCCACGTCCTCAGTCGAGCACCAGAAGGCAGCGGGAATCGAAGCGGGACGGTCGGGAGGCAGTGGTCGGGAGGCGGCGCCAGCCCCAGGACAGCAGGGCACGGTAGGTGTCCGCGTCAGCGCGGTCGGCCAGGGTGACGCCGAGAGCGCCCGCGTGGTCGGCGAGCAGCCGCTTCTGGAGGCGCCGGGCGAGGTTCCAGTCGCGGCTCTGGTCCTGGGTGCGTACCCGGCGCTCGACCAGGATGTCCCCGATCGCGAAGAGCTTTCCCGACGGGGTGAGGCGGGACAGGACCTCCGGGAGGTACCCGTCGAGGCCCCGCCACCAGGTCCCGTCGCCGGACACCGGGAAGCCGTAGGCACAGGCCGAGATGACCTTCTCGCCCGCCGCGCCGACCTCCTCCGCCACGAGCAGCTCGAATCCCGGGCGCCGCACCAGACCCGCGAGCCGCTTCCGGAAGGCGGTGCCGCTGTCCTGGTTCGACGGGGCTCGGATCCCCGGGTCGCACGACGAGGTGCGAGAGAGCAGGGCGCCGAGCTCGCCCATTCGGTCCTCGACCTGGCGCCGGGTCAGCGGCCGGACGAACTCACCCTCCTGGGGCGGCGTTCCCAGGCGCCGCGGCCGGGCCTCCTCGTCGAGGGTCCAGTGGGGGCCGGGTGGCCCGGCACGGGTGATCTCCGGGTGGCCCGGTATGCGCGCGGTCATGGGACGGCCCTTGCTCCGGAACCGGACGGAGTCCGCCCCGGCGTCGTCGTTCGCCGAGAACGGCACAGGCTCCTGGGCCGGCACACGAGGAACCCTCGGTGCCTTCGAGCGTACGCCCGGGGTGGTGGCGAGCGGGGGCGGCTCCGACGGGGTCGGGGAACCGTCAGGCGTGCGACTCGGCGGACCATCGGACGACGGCACGGGGCCGTCTGGCGTCGCCGCTCCGACGTAACCGCCGAGGTCCCGTATCGGAGCGGGGGGTCGTCGGGAGGACCCGGAACGCCTGACGACGGCCCAGCGGGCGTACGGCCCGGACGCTCGTCGGACCGGGCGGCGCCCAGGTGGGGTTCCGTGATCTCCGGCAGAGCGACACGGTCCCGGCTCGTCCGGCGGCGCCTCCCTGCCCAGCTCACGCGTCGCCACGTGATCGATGCCTCGGCGACCGTGTCGCGGGCCTCCTCCGCTCGGGCGCGGTCGCGGTGAGGGTGGGGAGATGGTCTCCTGGAAGGAGCCGCAGGAGAACACGCTGATGCGTCGCAGCCGGAGTTCCGCTCTCGCCGTCGGCCGGTCGGTCGCCCCGACCGGAACGGGCGGTGGGTTGCTGCCCACGCGGGACATCGCGGTCGCCTGGTCGATCGTGGTCCTGATCGCCTTCCCCGCCTGGGTGCTGACGATCGGCCAGGCCCGGGACATGGGGGTCGAACCCGGCACGATGGGGATGGCGCTGCCCCTGTTCCTGCTGCTCTGGGTGACGATGATGGCGGCCATGATGCTGCCGTCCATGGCACCGGTGGCGATCACCTGGGTCCGGGGTATCGGCCGGCAGTCCTCCGGCTGGGCCCGGACCGCCCGTACCGTCGAGTTCGTCGCCGGATACCTGCTGGTGTGGACGGCGTTCGGGCTGCTCGCCTACGCGGCACTGGCCTTCACCGGCGATCTCGTGGACGAGCACCCCACGGCCGGTCGCTGGATCGGCTCGGCCGCCTTCCTGCTCGCGGGCCTGTACCAGCTGGGCCCGCTGAAGTCCGTCTGCCTACGGCACTGCCGTGATCCCCTGGGACACCTGGTCCGCTATTCCGGCTTCCGGGGACCTGCCCGCGACCTGCGGGTGGGCCTCCACCACGGCGCCTACTGCGTCGGCTGCTGCGCCGGGCTGATGGTCGTCCTCGTCCCGCTGGGCGTGATGAACGTGGCGGCGATGGCCGGGCTGGCCGTGGTGATCTTCATGGAGAAGCTGTGGTCCCGGGGCCCCCTGCTCGCCCGCGCCGTGGGTGTCGTGTTCCTCGTCCTGGCCGTGCTCGCGCCCTTCCAGGACTGGCTGCTGCCCGGGCTGCGGGACTCGATGCCGTCGATGGACGACATGTGACCCCAACTCGTGACCGGACGTGACCGGACACGACGAGACGCGACCAGACATGACCCGATGCTGATCCTTTCCGCGTGATTGGGTTTCCCCCAGGTGACGGGAGGTGCAAGCTGGAAGGGAGACCGTCTCCCGATCCCGGGACCGGGCTCGGCACACGCGGTCTCGCCACTCCGAGAGAGCCCCTGGGGGCTCGGCAGGAGGGAAGCGAGATGACAGAACAGGCCACGACAGAACAGGCCACCACGAGCTGGCATCTGGCCGGCGACTGGTTCGATGTGTGCAAGTGCGCCATCCCCTGCCCGTGCACCTTCGCCCAGCCCCCGACCTACGGCGACTGCGAAGGAATCCTGGTCTGGCACATCCGGGAGGGCAACTACGGCGACGTCCGGCTCGACGGCCTCAACGTCCTGATGGTCGGCGCCTTCACCGGCAACGTCTGGGCCGGCGAGCACAGCGACGCGTACGCAGCGGTCTTCCTGGACGAACGCGCCGACGAACAGCAGCGCGGTGCGCTCGGTGCCGTCTTCGGCGGTGAGGCGGGCGGCTGGCCGGCGCAGTTCGGGGCGATGCTGCACCCCGAGATGCGCGGAATGGACGTCGCGCCGATCCATGTGGAGATCGACGAGGACCTCGGCGGCTGGCGGGCCGAGATCCCCGGCCGGGTGATGGCGACCGCCGAAGCTCTCACCGGACCGACCACCCCCGACGGAGGGCGGGTTCAGGTCCACAACGCCCCGGGCGCCGAGGTCGGACCGGGCCAGGTCGCCACGTGGGGCCGGGCCACCGTAGACCGCGCGGACGCGTTCGGCTTCACCTGGGACCGGTCCGGCAAGTCGAGCAAGCACTTCCCCTTCGACTGGACCGGCCCCGACTGACCGACCATCTGCGGGACCCGCGCGGGACTTCTGGAGCAGGGGCCCGGGGAACAGGGGTGAGACGAAGGTGGCGTACGACGACGGGCTGGCGGAGCGGATCCGGGAGCGGCTCGGTGGTGACCCGGCCGTCACCGAGAGGCGGATGTTCGGCGGGGTGGCGTTCCTCTACGAGGGCAACATGGCCGTAGGCGTCACCGGTGACGACCTCATGGTCAGGGTCGGCCCCGAGGGGACCGACACGGCCCTGGGCCGACCGGGCACACGCGTCTTCGACATGACCGGCCGCCCGATGCGCGGCTGGGTGGTGGTCGACGGGACCGCGGTCGCGGAGGACGACACCCTCGACTCCTGGCTCGCCGAGGGCCGCACCTTCGCCGCGAGCCTGCCACCGAAGTAGGCCGCCGCGCCGGAGAACGGGGCCACAGGCACGACCGCCCCGAGGGCGCGCTCGGGGGCGAGAGCAGGCCCGCTCTTCTCCCGGTGGAGGCAGCGTCTCACCCGTCGGTGCGGATGAGATCTCCTACGGTCCATGCGCTGACGTCCTTGATCGCGACTCGGTACATGCCGCCCGTCTCCGGGATCCCGAGGGTGCCCTGGAGGATCCGGGCGAGGTGGAAGTGCAGATGTGTGGGCGCCTCGTCGTGACCGGGCCGGTCGCCTCGCGAACCGCGTGCGAAGACGTCCGAGAAGGCGCCGAGACGGTCGGAGTCCTTCAGGACCTCCGCCACCCGCTCCTTCCACACGGCCTCCGGTGCCAGCCGGCCGGTGATGACGGCGCCGCCGACGACCACGGTCAGCGACATCTGATTGCTTCGCTCGGACTCCACCGCGGCGGAGATGGCGACGAGCAGCTCATCAGGGTTCGACATGACAGCAGAGCTTATGCGGCCCACCGGCCCACCCGCAGGGCGGTCAGGGCAAGATTTTCCTCCTCCACCGGAAGAGTGAAATCTTCTCTTGGTGAAGTAGATTTTCGCTTCCTACGGGGGTACGCTTCTTCTCAGTTCGATCAGTGTTGGTTCAGAGAGGAACGGAGGAGCAGACGCCATCAGGATCGCCCGGCCCGAGAACACTCGGCCCGGGTACCGCAAGACCCCGGAATGGATGGTGGTCCCCGGTCAAGCAGCTGCGATCCCTCCGCACCCCCTCTGCCAGGCCGGGTAGCGGACACAGAAGGTCGGCCCCAGCAGTAGGGCCGACAGATGGTGTTCAATTTCCTTCGGGGCCCTGGTGCCGTACGGCATCAGGGCCCCTCGACGCGTTGCACAGCGAGGTGACATGACATCGGACAATCCTCTGAATGATCGTCTGGACGACGACGACTACCCCGCGTACTCGATGGGCCGTGCGGCCGAGATGCTCGGGGCCACTCCGGCGTTCCTCCGAGCCATCGGTGAGGCTCGGCTGATCACTCCGCTCCGCTCGGAGGGGGGACATCGCCGGTACTCCCGCTACCAACTGCGGATCGCCGCGCGCGCCCGGGAGCTCGTCGACAAGGGGACTCCGATCGAGGCCGCGTGCCGCATCGTCATCCTCGAGGACCAGCTCGAGGAAGCGCAGCGCATCAACGCCGAGTACCGTCGGGCCGCCGACGAGTCGGCGAGCCGTGCCGGCTCCAGTTCCGGCTCGGCTTCCGGTTCCGCCTGATCGTCGGCGCCCGCGCTCGGGTGGGCCGACTGCCTACCGCGGGTCCCGCTTCCTACCGCGGGTCGCGGTTGAACAGTGACGTGGACCAGGCGTAGCCGAGCACCGCCAGGCCGAGGCACCAACCGACGGCGATCCAGCCGTTGTTGCCGATCTCCGTGCCGAGGAGGAGTCCGCGCAGGGTCTCGATGGCCGGGGTGAAGGGCTGGTACTCGGCGATCGGCCGGAACCAGCCGGGCATCGCGTCGACCGGGACGAAGGCGCTGGACAGAAGGGGCAGGATCATCAGCGGCATGGCGTTGTTGCTGGCCGCCTCCGGGTTCGGGCCGGACAGGCCCATGCCGACCGCGATCCAGGTCAGGGCCAGGGCGACGAGGGCCAGCAGTCCGAGGGCCAGGATCCATTCCAGGACGGTGGCGTTCGTGGAGCGGAACCCGATCGCCGCGGCCACCGCGCCGACGAGCACCACGCTCATCACGCACTGGAGCACACTGCCGACGACATGCCCGACGAGCACCGAACCGCGGTGGATCGCCATCGCGCGAAAGCGGGCGATGATGCCCTCGGTCATGTCCATGGAGACGGACACCGCGGTGCCGATCGTGGTGCCGCCGATGGTCAGCATCAGGATGCCCGGGACCAGGTAGGCGAGGTACTCGGACCTGCCGCCACCGCCGTCTCCGAGGCCGGCGCTCATGGTGTCGCCGAAGATGTAGACGAAGAGCAGCAACAACATGACCGGCGTGAGCAGCAGGTTCAGCGTCATGGAGGGGTAGCGCCGGGCGTGCAGGAGGTTGCGCCGCAGCATCGTGGACGAGTCGCGCACGGCGAGGGAGAGGTGGCTCATCGGGCAGACTCCTTGGGCTGGTGCGGCTGGTCCGGCTGGTCCGGGCGGTCCGGCTCGTCGGTGCCGCTGGTCAGGGCGAAGAACACGTCGTCCAGGTCGGGGGTGTGCACGGTCAGCTCGTCCGCCTCGACTCCCGCCGCGTCCAACCAGTCGAGGATCGAGCGCAGTTCGCGCTGGCTGCCGTCGCTGGGGAGCTGGAGGGTGAGCGCCTCGTCGTCCCGGACGGCTTCGCCCAGCGCGGAGTCGGCGGCGCGGTAGGCGGCCGGGTCGGTGAAGCGGAGCCGGACATGACCGCCCGGGATGAGCCGCTTGAGCTCCGCGGCGCTGCCCTCGGCGACGATCCTGCCGTCGTGCAGCACGGCGATCCGGTCGGCGAGTTCGTCGGCCTCGTCCAGGTACTGGGTGGTGAGGAAGACGGTCGTACCGCCGGAGACCAGCTCGCGGATGATCTGCCACATGTTGTGGCGGGCGCGGGGGTCGAGGCCGGTGGTGGGTTCGTCGAGGAAGATGATCCGCGGCTGGCCGACCAGGGTCATGGCGATGTCGAGGCGGCGCTTCATGCCGCCGGAGTAGGTGGAGGCGGGTTTCTTCGCCGCGTCCGTGAGGTCGAAGCGCTCCAGCAGCTCGGCGGATACCCGCCGACCCTCGCTCCTGGAGAGGTGGTGCAGGTCGGCCATCAGGAGCATGTTCTCCTCGCCGGTGATCAGACCGTCCACGGCGGAGAACTGCCCGGTGACCCCGATCGCCGCCCGTACGGCCTGCGGGTGGGCGGCGAGGTCGTGCCCCGCGACCTGGGCCTGACCGCCGTCGGCGCCGATGAGCGTGGAGAGGATCTTCACGGCGGTGGTCTTGCCGGCACCGTTGGGTCCCAGCAGGGCGAACACCGATCCGGCCGGGATGCGCAGATCGATGCCGTCGAGGACGGTCCTGTCGCCGTACGACTTGCGCAGACCGATGGCGGAGACGGCCACCGGGGAGTCGTCCGGACTGGACGTGGGCATGACAGATATGGGTGTGGCCGATGAAGGCATGAGGCCCTCCCGTTCGAAGGCTGAGGTGTCTGGGGGCGAGGAGACGCGGCAGGGCCGGGGGCGGGCGGTCAGGGGGCGGCCGGCCAGGGGGCGGGCGGCCAGGGGGCGGGCGCTCAGGCCTTGGCGCGGAAGACGTCGATGTTGCCCCAGTTGGTCCGGGCGCGGACCTTGACCGTGTCCTCGGTCTGCTCCGGGGCCTCGGAGGCGGTGAGGGTGTTGCGAACCAGCCCGCGGTGGGAGCTGACGTCGAGCCAGGCCGCGGTGCCTTCCCGGATCCCGATTTCGATGGGGCCGTTGGAGGTCTCCAACTGGACCTCGCCACGGGTGACTTGGGCGACCCGGAGGACACCGTTGGTGGCGGTCGCGGTGACCGACGCCTCGGCGCGCGCGATGTCGATGGCGCCGTTGGCACCGCTCACGCGCAGGTCGCCGAGGACCGCGCCGACGTTCGTGTTGCCGTTGGAGTTCTTCAGTACGGCGGGACCGTCGACCGTGCCGACGCGCAGATTGCCGGAGCTGGTGGTGATCTCGGCCTTGCCCTCGATCCGGTCGACGACGACCGAGCCGTGGGAGGCGGTCAGCTCGACCGGGCCGGTGGTGTCGAGGCGGACGTCACCGACGGAGGTCTTCACCCGGACCTCGCCGAGCCGCCCCTCGCCGAGCACCTGGGCCCAGGCGCCGGTCACCTCCACCCGTGACCCGGTGGGCAGTTCGACCGTCACGTCGGCGACGCCGGAGGGTCCGATCATGCGGCGCTCCTTCGTCCTGACGGCCAGGACACCGCCGGCGAAGGTGACCTCGGTCTGCTCGGCGGCCCGTACGTCCTTGTCCCGCTCCGGGTCGCGGGGACGCACCTCGACGACGGTGTCGGGGCGGTCGCCCGCGGTGAGCCGGAGGGAGCCGGCGGCCACGTGGGCGGTGACCGAGATGGGGCCGGGGGTGTCGAAAGAAGGCATGGCTGTCCCGTCCTCTTGAGTCCTGGGAGCGTCCCTGCTGGTGGGACGTGGTGTGGGTGAAATGCCTGTGCGGTGAAATGCCTGTGCCGTGAAATGCCTGTGCGGTGAGGTGCCTTGGCGGTGACGTGCCTTTGTGTGGCGGGCCGGGGCGGCTAGCGCACCCAGCCCGTGAAGCTCTGTCCGACGCTCTGGGCCCTGCCCGGGGTACGCGGCCTGGTTCCGTCGTCCACCGCGGCGGACACGGCTCGCACCAGCCACGCGTTGACCGACAGGCCCTCGCGGGTCGCCGCCTCCTCGGCGCGGGCCTTGAGGTGGGCGGGCAGACGGAGGTTGACACGGGCGGTGCCGCCCTCGTCCGCGTCAGGGGCCGGGGCGCCGGCCTGTTCGGCGGGGGCAACCGGCTCCACCGGAGCGGCGCCCTCGGTGGGCGGCAGGGTCACCACGAAATCCGGGTCGAGTCCGCGCAGTCGTACGTCGACCGAGCCGGGGGCGAGTTCGCGGGTGATCTCGTCCATCGCCGCGGAGAGCACGTGGAGCATGACCAGGCGGGTCGCCGACTCCAGGGGAGCGGTCAGCCTCTCGGCCAGCTCACGGGCTTCGTCGCCTCCGGCTTCGGCAGCCACCGCGAGTTCGCGGCGGAGGTTGTCGACATACGGGGTGAGGTCCATGCCGCCATGATGGCACCATTTTGGCGCCACATGCAACCCTTGATGGTGCCACGCATGGACGAGGGGACATCGGAGGGGGTCTCACCTGCGAAAATCGCAGGTGCACCTGACGGCGCCAGACAAACACCGGATGGCACCACGTGGTGCCATGTGGTGCCATCCGGTGCCATGTGGCGCGGGGGCCACTCGGTTGGTGCGTTACCTGCGCGGGCGATGGATGCCCGCCCGCTTCGCCTTCTCGATTCGCTCCGGTCCGGCGTTCGCCCGGTCCTCCTCCCTCTCCCTCCAGTCCCTGGGCTGGAGGGCGAGGAGTTCGCCGCCGCCCGGCACGATCATCGCGCCGCCGAAGGGTTCGTCGCCGGCGAACCAGACGCCGTCGGTGATGCCGACGGGCCAACGACCGCGCCCCAGGGCGTCCTTCGCGCGAAGCGTGAAGGGGGTGCCCTTCTGGTCTCCGAGGCGGAGGTAGAGCGTGTGGGTGGATTCCATGCCGATCTTCTCGACCGGGGTGCGGAATTCGAGCGGGTAGGTCCGGAAGACCTTCGAGCACTGTCGGGTCATGCTGACGCGGCCGGCGAGCAGGAACAGCGTCCACACCATGCCGAACATTCCGACAATGGCCACCGGCAGCAAGTAGTCGATGTGGAACACGAACAGCTGGACCCACAACAGCAGGAACACCGGGAAGAACTTGAGGAAGTTCTTCAGCGCGACGACGTAGTGGTAGCGCAGCGCGCCCCGGAAGTCCGTTCCGTCGGTCGCGTACGGCGCGGGCGGGGTGTCCGACTCCAGTCCGTCCTTCCACCGTTCTGGCACTGTCATCCGAACGGGCTCCTTTCGTCTGTCCCTGGGTCCACATCCGAGGACGGACCGGACCCGGTGGCCACCTCGCCCGGTGCGGCCGGGTCGTCGAACGTCACCGTACGGGCGACGCCGAGCAGCACGCCGCGGTAGTCGTCGGCCAGCTCCACCGCCGGGGTGACCAGCTGCACGGTGACGATCGACGAGGTCCGGGCGACCGGGATGGCCACCGTGCCCTGCCAGACGGTCCCCTGCGCGGGTTCGTCCTGCCCGTCGGGCGGAGCGGTGGGCGCGAGCGTGGTCCGTTCCGTCTCCAGCAGGTACCCGGTGCCCGCGGGCAGCTCCACGGGCACGATGCCGTTGTCCGGGCCGGTGCCCAGCATCCGGAGCAGTACGGCGGCGGGATTCGCCCCCGAGGTCGCGACGGTCGAGACCGTGAGGACCGACAGCGAGGCACCGCCGTGTTCGTCCGGGTGCATGCCGAGCGCGCACCCCATGACCTGCTGTCTCCGCAACATCGTCAGGACGACGGCGTACAGGCGGAACACCTGGTCGGCGCGGTCCCGCAAGCCCTCGGGAAGTGCGCTGAGCTGCCGGGCCGCCTCCTGGATGCCCTCGGGCGACGGATGGAGGTCCAGCTGGAGGTACCCGTAGGGCAGCCCGTACCAGAATTCAGGCTTCGGTTCGGTCTCCACGGCGGCAACGAAACCGTTCACAGCCTGATCCCCGCCATCAGTTGTCCGATGTCCTCGGCGATGACCTTCACCCCGCCGACCAGACCGGTCGAGGCAGCGGCGCCCTTCGTGACCTCGGACGCGTCGTGTCCGGGACCGTTCTTCGGAAGCACACCCAGGTTTTCCAGGGACGACGCCATGTTCGCCGCCACGTTGACACCGTTGACGGCGTAGTCGAGCGCTCCCGTCATGGGGTCGGTGGCCACGTCGAGAGCCTTGAAGTTGAACGCGGGCACGATCTCCTTGCCGAACGTGCCCAGCTTCGATCCCAGTGACATGGCCTCGCCACCTTCTCTGGCGACCGCCGCCGCGAGTCCCGCCTCGCTGCCGGCCCTGGCGAGGGCACCGACACCGGGCACCATGCCGAGGCCGTCACCGACCATGGAGGCCCAGGCGAACGCGCCTTCCTTCAAGCCGTAATCGCCTGCCAACGCGTCTCTGAAGTCCTCGCTCGCCAGGTTCTTCGCCATGGACACCCCGCTCGCCACGACCGCGATCCCCGCGAAGACCGGTGCCAGCGGCGTGGGCAGCAGGGCCAGCAGGCCCGCGATCGCTCCGATCGTCCCCGCGTGCTCCACGAGGAACTCTCCGACCGCCTTGAGGCCCTCGCCGATCGCGCTGAGGGCCTTGTCGAACCAGCCCGGCTCCTTGGGGGCCAGCTTGTCGTCGGCCTCGTCGAGGCTGCGGGCGACGGCCTCGGCCGCGTCGGTGTGGGTGCCCTCCAGCTCCTTCGCCTTGGAGATGACGTCGTTGTAGGCGGCGTTGGCGTTGTTGAGGTGGGTGGTGGCCTCGTTCAGCTCGCGCTCGGCGGTGCGCAGACGTGCCGTCGCGGCATCGGCCTCCGCCTGGCTGGGGTACTCCTTGCCGGCGAGCTTGAGGTCCGGGTTCTCCTTGGCCTGGTCGTAGCGGGTCCGGGCCTTGTCCGCGTCAGCCTTGTTCTCGCGCGCGACGTCGTCGTACTTCTTGGCGAGGTCGCGGTGGGAGGTCAGTTCGCCTTCCCATGTGCTCAACGCGGCGGCGGCCTTGTCGAGCGACTGCCCGGCGTTCCTCATGGCGGTCTTGAGGTCGCCGTCCAGGGTGTCCCGGAACGCGCTCGCCGCGTCTCCCTGCCAGCCGGAGCTCGCGCTGAGCAGGTACTCGATCTGGCGGTGGCAGTTGGTGAGGGTGTCCGCCGCGGACTTCACCTTGCGGTGGAGGGACGTGACCTGCTCGGGGACGCCGGGGACCGGGTTCCAGCCGAGGCTCGGGTACGGATTGTCGGCCACGGATCACTTGCCCCCGGTATTCGCGGCGTTCGTCTCTTCCATCTTCTTGAGGGCCTTGGAGAGGTTGTCCTCGAACTGCCGGTAGCTCAGAGCGGTCTTCTCCACGCCCTCGTCCACCGCTTTGATCATGTCCTTCAGCTGACCGGTTCCGTACTTCCACCGGTTCTGGAAGGTGTCGCACGCCTCGTCCAGGCGCGGAGTCCCGATCTGGTCGGCGCCGACCGCGGAGAGCGCTGCGCGCGCTTCCTCCAGATCCGTGACGGACTGCTTCAATACCCGGCCGAACGAGTTCAATTGACTCAGGTCGACCTTGAATTCATCCGCCATACGGCGGCCCCCTTTCTCGACTACGAGCGAGGCGCCACAGACCGTACGGCAAACAGAACAGTTGTCCCCCGGAGCTGTCGGCGCCCGCCCAGACTAAAGGATGAGCAAAGAGGCGTTGCCATCGCTACCTTGCGAACCGACAGCTCCGGGACGACTACTTGGCCAACTGGGCGTACAGCCCCGTCAGGTCGCCCGCGAGGCCCGCCTTGACCTGCCGCGAGATGTCGTCGGCGAGGACCTCGTACGCGCCGGTCTCGATGCCGTCGAGGGCGAGTGCGGCGATGTCGCGGGGGTCGGACTTGGGGGCGTCGATGTTCGTGGTCAGGTCGGTGTCGACGTAGCCGACGTGCAGGCCGGTCACCGCGATGCCGCGCGGCTTCAACTCCAGACGCAGGGAGTTGGTCTGCGACCACAGGGCGGCCTTGGAGGCGCTGTAGGAGCCGGCGAGGGCGACCCAGGAGAGCACCGAGTGCACGTTGAGGAGGTGGCCGCCGCCGTTGCGCTCGATGACCGGCACGAAGGCCCTGGCGACGAGGAGGGGGCCGTAGAAGTTGGTCTCGAACTCCCGGCGTACGTCGTCCACGGGGGAGTCGAGGAAGGACGCGCCCACGGAGGCGCCGGCGTTGTTGATGAGCACGGTGACGTCATCGGCCTGGGCGGCGGCCGCGGCGACGGATGCCGGGTCGGTGACCTCCAGTGCCACCGGTATGGCGTCGGGGTGGGTGACGGTGCGCGGATCGCGGGCGGTGGCGTAGACCTTGCCGGCCCCGCGCGCGTACAGCTCCTCCACGAGGGCCTTGCCGATGCCACGGCTGCCGCCGGTGACGAAGACGTTGGCGCCCTTGAGAGCGGTCATGACTACCTCCACAGAATCGGAAACCGATCGGTTTCCCGAATCGTAAACCGATCGGTTTCCTCACGCAAGCCCGATTGGGAGGATGGGGCGGGGAGCGGCCGGGGGCCGGGAGCCGGGGGCCGGGGGCCGGGGGTCAACGCTCACTGGGGGTGACGTGATGCCGGGCGAGGATGTGCGTGCCGCCGCTCGCGGCACCTGGGCGCGGGGCAGCGGGAGTGCCGGGCTGTGGGCAGGGGGCAGGCAGCACTCGCCGGGGGACCTGCCGCCGGGCGGGGACGCGCGTGACGCCATGCGCGGGGGCTGCGGCCGGGGCGGGGCAGTGGCAGGCACCTGCCTACGGGGCGGTGGCGGGCACCTGGCCGCAGACAGCAGGAGGAAGGGTTGCGGGCCGACGGCGGATACCCGGCCGCGGGCCGTGGCGGGCACCCGGCCGCGGGCCGACGGGAGTACCGGGTTGCGGGCCGACGGGAGTACCGGGTTGCGGACGGAGGGGATATCCGACGGCGGACCGGTGGAAGCACACCGCCGCGGACCCGCGTGAGTGCTCCGCCGCGCGCGATCAACAGCGGCGCGCTGTCGGCCCGGTGCGCCTCACATCGCGGGCGTCGCCGGCGAACAGCCGCACCCTCGGGCGACAGCAACCGCGACAAAGCAACGCAGCTGCAGATCCCCTACAACCCCACCCCCGCCCGTCCCGTCACCCCCTCAACAGACGCAACCGGGGGTGACGTTACTGAAAAGAAGTGTGCGCAACGAGTGCAGAAATGGGGCGGGAGATGATAGGAAAAACCGCTCAGTCTTCACGTTTTGTCCCGCGCCTGTGACCACTCCGGGAGCGATCACCGGAGGAGGTCCCGGTTTGTTCGGGTTTCCCGCTCGCGCCCGCCGTGGCCACCACCGCGACCGGCGCCGCGCCCGTCCGACCGTCCTCGCGGCTCTCACCGGCGCCGCCCTGATCGCCGCCACGATCAGCCTGCTGACTCCGTCGGCGCAGGCCGACCAGACCACCCAGGGCGTCGACAACCTGCGCACCAACTGGGACCGGAGTCAGGCCGGCCTCTCCCCCGCGGTCGTCCAGTCCTCCGCCTTCGGACAGCTCTTCGCCACCAAACTGGACGGGCAGATATACGCCCAGCCCCTGGTGCTCGGCGACCAGGTGATCGCGGTCACCGAGAGCAACACCTTGTACGGCCTCGACCGCACCACCGGCGCCATCCAGTGGAGCAAGAACTACGGACCGGCCTGGCCGGCCTCGGCGATCGGCTGCGGAGACCTGGTGCCCAACGTGGGCGCGACCGCCACGCCGGTCTACGACCCGGACACCAACTCGCTCTACTTCACCACCAAGTTCGACGACGGCACCACCACGCACCGCCACCCGAAGTGGCTGATGCACGCGGTGGACCCGGCCTCCGGCGCCGAGCGCGCGGGATGGCCGGTCACCATCGCGGGAAGCCCCGTCAACGACCCCGGGAACACCTTCGACGCCTTCTACCAACAGCAGCGCCCCGGCCTGCTGCTGATGGACGGCGTCGTCTACGCCGGCTTCGGCGGCCACTGCGACGCCTGGCCGTACCGCGGCTATGTCGTCGGCGTGAGCACCACCGCACACAGCATCACCTCGATGTGGGCCTCGGTGACCGGTGCCAGCACCGGCGGCGCCGGCATCTGGCAGTCCGGCGGCGGACTGGTCTCCGACGGCTCCGGCCGGATCTTCTTCAGCACCGGCAACGGCATCAGCCCGGCGCCCGGACCGGGCAAGACCGTCCAGGGCACCCTCGCCGAGTCCGTCGTACGCCTCCAGGTGGGCGCGGACGGCAACCTCAGCACCGCCGACTTCTTCAGCCCCAGCGACGCCGCGACCCTGGACCTGACCGACCAGGACATCTCCTCGGGCGCCCCGATGGCGCTGCCGGACGGCTTCGGCACCGCCGAGCACCCGCATCTGCTGGTCCAGCAGGGCAAGGACGGCCGGGTGTTCCTGCTCGACCGCGACGACCTCGGCGGCATGGGCCAGGGCCCCCAGGGCGGCGACGCCGCGGTGAACGTGTCCGGCCCCTACCAGGGCATGTGGGGACACCCCGCGTTCTGGGGCGGCGACGGCGGCTATGTCTACGTCGTCGGCAACCAGGGCCCGCTGCGCGCCCTCAAGTACGGCGTCCGCAACGGCGGTACGCCCGCGCTCACCCTCACCGGGCAGAGCCAGGACACCTTCGGCTACACCAGCGGCTCCCCGCTGGTCACCTCCGACGGCGACGACGAGTCCAGCGCCCTGGTGTGGATGACCTCCGCGAGCAACGCCTCCGGAGCCGACGGCACCCTGCGCGCCTACAGCCCCACCCCCGACGGCAACGGCCTGCTCCAGCTGCTGTGGTCCGCCCCCATCGGCACGGCGACGAAGTTCAGCACGCCGACCGCGGCCCACGGCAAGGTGTACGTCGGCACCCGCGACGGTGTCCTCTACGGCTTCGGCAGCCCCGCCAGGACCGCCCTGACCGCGTCCGCGCTGGACTTCGGTCAGGTCGGTGTCGGCGGCAACCGCTCGGCCACGATGACGCTGACGGCCACCCAGGACGTCAGCGTGACCGGGCTCAAGGGCTCCGGCGCGTTCTCGGCCGCCCCGTCCACGGTGCCCACCCCCGAGCGACCCGTCGCTCTCGCGAAGGACGCCACCCTGGACGTGCCGATCACGTTCGCCCCGACCACCACGGGCGGCATCAACGGCACCCTGACCGCCAACCTCTCGGACGGCCAGAAACTGGTCTTCGCGCTCCACGGCGTCGGCACCCGGCCAGGATTCGGGGCCGCACCCGGCGCGCTGGACTTCGGAGAGGTGCCCACCGGCAGCACCTCGACACTGAACCTCCAGGTCACCAACACCGGTACCGCGCCGGAGACCATCGACTCGATCTCCGCACCCGGCGGCGCCTTCACCGCCTCGGGGCTGCCGAGCGCGGGCACGGTCGTCCCGGCCGGCGGCTCGTTCGTGCTCTCGGTGACCTACGCCCCGAAGAGCGACCAGGACGACAACGCCTCGCTCGTGCTCAGCAGCAGCGGCGGCGGTGCCCCGCACACGCTCAGCGTGCCGGTCACCGCGACGGCCGTCACGGGACAGGGTCACCTGGAGTTCTCCACCGCCTCGCTGGACTTCGGGCAGGTCCCGATCGGCAGCTCGAAGTCACTGTCGTTCACCCTCACCAACACCGGCAACATCCCGGTGACGGTGACCAAGGCCAAGGCGCCCACCGGTGACTTCAACAGCCCGGTGCAGCTGTCGGAGGGCCTGGTCATCGGCCCCGAGCAGACCGCCGTGCAGACCGTGACGTTCACCCCGCGATCGGCGGCGGCCCTGAGCGCCTCCTACGAGGTCACCGGCACCGGGACCGACGCGAACGGCAATGCCCAGGGCGCCATGTACGTGCCGATCAAGGGCACCGGAACCGGCACCGTCACGAGCACCTCGATCGCCGACGGACAGTGGCAGACCAACGGCTCGGCGGTGCCCGCCGACGGCGGCGGCGTCCAGCTGACCCCGGCCACCCTCAACCAGGCGGGCACGGCGGTCTACGGCAAGCCGCTGCGCACCGACGGCCTGCGGGCCACCTTCACCGCGAAGTTCGGTCCCGGCAAGGGCGGCAAGGGCATGACGCTCTCACTGCTCGACCCGGCCCAGAACTCCGCCTCGGCACTCGGCGCGAGCGGCGACGGCCTCGGCATCGCGGGGCGGCCGGGCACCGTGATCGCGTTCGCCACCGGCTGGAACAACACGCTCCAGGCGCAGAACTTCGTGGCGGTAGGCCGCAGTTCGGCCGACTCGTCGGTGCTCGCCTACCAGCCGCTGGTCAAGCTCGGCACCTCCCTGCGTCAGGGCACGCACCAGATCGACGTCCAGATCTCCGCCGGTCATGTGTACGTCCGGATCGACGGGACGCAGGTGCTCGACGCGACGGTGACGCTGCCGTCCAGCGCGCTCCTCGCCTTCTCCGGCGGCACCGCCGAGAGCCCCGATCTGCAGACGATCAGCGGGCCGGTCATCAGCGAGGCGCCGGTGCCTCCGGCGGCGACCTCGCTCCAGCTCATCGCGCCGGCCACGGCGGTCCCGGGCCGCTCCCTGACCGTCACCGGCACTCTGACCTCGACGGCGGCGCTCGCCGCGGGCCAGGTGGTCAAGGTGACGCGTGACGGCACCGCGCTGCCCGGGGTGACGACGGCGGCGGACGGCTCCTTCACGTTCACCGACACCCCGTCCACGGAGGGCACGTTCACCTACGCGGCGAGCTACGCCGGCGACGCCACCCACGCGTCGGCGAGCTCGTCGGGGCTCGTCCAGGTCGCCAAGCTGCCCACCACGGTCACCCTGTCGGCGCCGGCCACGGCCACCCGCGCCCAGGCGCTGACCGTGACCGGCCGGCTCTCCGGCTCGCCCTTCGCCTCCGGCACGGTCGTCAAGGTGACGAAGACCGACCTCGCCAACCCGAACGGGGTAGCGCTCGCCGACGCCAAGGTCGCCACCGACGGGTCGTTCAGCTTCAAGGACACCCCGCAGATCGGCGGCGCGAACACCTACAAGGTGTCCTTCGGCGGTGACGTCTCCCACAAGGGCGCCGACCGCACGGCCACCGTCCAGGTGTCCCGGGCCGCGACGTCCCTGACGGTCGCCACCGACCACGGGACGTACAAGTACGGCCAGAGCGCCAAGGTCACCGCGCACCTCGGCACCACGTACAACAGCCGTACGGTGGCGATCTACGCCCAGCCGTACAGCGGCAGCAAGGTCCTGGTGAAGTCCGCCAAGGTGGACTCCAACGGCAACCTGACGGCGTCGTACAAGCTCACCCGCAACACCACCTTCAGCGCGGTGTTCACGGGCGACTACCGGTACGCCCCGAAGACCGTCGCCCGTGCGGTGCACACCTACGCGGGGGTCTCCGAGAAGCTGTCCGGCTACTACACGAGCACGACCATCGGCAGCACCGTCTACCGGGTGTACCACCGCACCGCCACGGAGCAGCTCGACGTCACCGTCTCGCCGAACAAGGCCGGGCAGTGCGTCAAGTTCCGGGTGCAGCGGTACTACAGCGGTGCCTGGCACACGCAGAGCACCTCGGCCTGCGCGGCCCTCAGCTCCAGCAGCACGGGGCGCCAGAAGATGTCCCTCACCAACGGGCTGAACAACAGGTACCGGGTGGCCGCGCAGTACGTGGCCAGCAGCCGGGACAACACCAACCTCAGCACCTGGGGCGCCTGGCAGTACTTCACCGTCAGGCGGTGAGCACGGCGGGCACGAGCGGCGGGGTCGTCTGGCGGGCCGGGGGCGGCAAGGTGACCACGCCCGCCGTGGAGTAGACGATGGCCGCCGCCCTGGACCCTGGCACAGGTCAGGACCGCGGCGGTGCACCGGCCCCCCACCCCCCGCCGCACCCCCCGTATGCCCGCCGACTCGGCGAAACGAACGCGTTAAGCGGGTGAAGCCTGTGCTCGTGTTCGTGGTGTGGGGCATGGATGAGGCTCCCGGCCGTATCCGGACGAGTCGGTGGACACGACGCGCTGGAGGCGAGCGATGAACCACAGAGCCGAACAAGCCGAACAAGCCGACCCCACCACCCACCGGGTCCCCGTCCTCATCGTCGGCGGTTCCCTGGTCGGCCTGTCGACCTCGGTGTTCCTGGGCCGACTGGGGGTACGGCACACCCTGGTGGAGCGCCACAGCGGCACCTCCATCCACCCCCGCGGCCGCGGCAACAACGTCCGCACGATGGAGCTGTTCCGCACCGCCGGCGTCGAGCCGATGATCCGTCAGGCGGCCGCCACACTGGCCGACAACCACGGGATCCTTCAGACCCCGACCCTGGTCGGCGACGCGGGCGAGTGGCTGTTCAAGGAGATCGACGCGGGCGGCGGCCTGGCCCGCTTCAGCCCGAGCTCATGGTGCCTGTGCAGCCAGAACGACCTGGAACCGGTGCTGCTGGACCACGCCAGGCGGCTCGGCGGCGACCTGCGCTACGCGACCGAGCTGATGTCGTTCGACAGCGGGCCCGACGGGGTCACCGCCGTGGTCAAGAGCCGCGAGACCGGCGAGCACACCACGTTCCTCGCGGACTACCTGGTCGCCGCCGACGGCCCCCGCAGTCCCGCCCGCGAGCAGCTCGGCATCGGCCAGAGCGGCCCGGGTGACCTGTTCAGCAACGTCAGCATCACCTTCCGCTCCCGCAAGCTGGCCGACGTCGTGGGCGAGCGCCGCTTCATCGTCTGCTACCTCACCGACCCGGAAGCCGACGGCGCCCTGCTGCCCGTGGACAACCGGGAGAACTGGGTCTTCCACGCCCCCTGGCACCCCGAACGCGGCGAGACGCTGGAGGAGTTCACCGACGAGCGGTGCACGGACCACATCCGCCGCGCGGTCGGCGTGCCCGACCTCGACGTGGAGATCACCGGCCGGGCCCCCTGGCACGCAGCCCAGCGGGTCGCCACGAGCTATCGCTCCGGCCGGGTCTTCCTGGCCGGCGACTCGGCCCACGAGATGTCCCCCACCGGGGCGTTCGGCTCCAACACCGGTATCCAGGACGCCCACAACCTCGCCTGGAAGCTCGCCGCGGTGCTCGGCGGCTGGGCGGGTGACGGTCTGCTGGACTCCTACGACGCCGAGCGCCGCCCGGTCGCGGAGGCCACCAGCGCCCGTGCCGCCGTACGGTCGGCCGAGCACAGCCACCCGGGCTACGCCCCGCCGCCCGGCGCCGGCGGCGGCGGTCCGCAGCGCGGCATCCTCAACGTGGCCCTCGGCTACCGCTATCCGGTGGGCGCGGTCGCCGGCACCGACCCCGCGACCCCCGTCGTACCGGACCGCCTCGACCTGTCCGGTGAACCCGGCAGCAGGGCGCCCCACATGGCCGTACGCCACCGTGGTGAGCGGATTTCCACGCTGGACCTCTACGAGCGCTCTCTCGTGCTGCTCAGCGGGGCCGACGAGCCGAGCGGCTGGCACGAGGCCGCCGTACGCCTCGCCACGGAGACGCCCGTGCCCCTGGCCTCGTACCGGATCGGCGAGGGGCCCGGCGCCGAGCTGACGCCGGAGGACGGTGCCGACTGGGCGGCGGCGCACGGGACGACGTCCGGGGGTGCGGTACTCGTCCGGCCCGACGGGTTCGTGGCCTGGCGGGCCGCGGGGCCGGTCGCGGACGCCGCCTCCGAGCTGCGGGATGTCCTCAGGACGCTGCTGTCACTGGGCTGACCTCCGCATATCTCTTCATCCGACGCCACGTCAGGCACTGTGCCGGGCGTGGCGTCAGACGTTGTGTCAGGTCCGGGCGGGGGCGCCGCGGGCCGCCGGGACCGCGGCCGGGTTCACCCGTGTGAACGCCCCGAGTGGTGAGGGGCGGCCCGCTGGATGACGGTGGATCACGTCGGGGGCGGGCCAATCCAGCTGACGAAGCACCAGCTGCCCGGCCGCCGACGGAAGGAACGTCAGATGCGCTCTGCTCGCATGATTCTGGCCACCGCGGCCGCCTCGACCGTCCTCGCTCTCGGTGCCCCCGGCGCCTACGCGGCGGCCGGCGACGACTGGGACCAGACGGACTCCTCCTCCTACAGCAAGGAGCAGGACAAGGAGCAAGGCAAGGAGTACGGCAAGGAGCAGGACAAGGAGCACGGCAAGGGCAGCGACCACGACCGGCCGCACGGTGGCGTCCACACCGGTGGCGGTGCGCTGACCGCGCTCAACGCGGACGACTGGGGCACCGCCAAGGACCCCAAGTACGACCCGGAGACCTACAAGGACAAGGACGAGCAGGGCAAGGAGTCCGGCGGCTGGAGCGGCAAGCAGGAGGAGTCCGGCGGCTGGAGCGGCAGCCACGAGAAGCCCAGCGGCGGCATGCACACCGGTGGCGGCGCGCTGGCGGGCTCGCAGGGCATGACCGCGGGCGGCCTCGCCGTCCTGGCGGTCGCCGGGACCGGGCTGTACGTGGCGCGTCGTAAGAAGACCGCCGGAAGCCTGGCCTGACCCATGCCGGATGCGATAGCCGCTGAGGCCGCCACGCGTGCGCGCCGCGTGGCGGCCCGGCCGGCCCGCACCGGGCCCCCTCCCGCCGCCCTGTCCCCTCCCTCTCCCGTCCGATGGGCCGCCGTGCCCCGGTGAGGTTGATTCCGTTGGCAGTTCGTCCCTCTTCCTCCGCTGACAGCCCCGGCAGCCGCCCTCTCGAGAGCCTGAGCGACGGTGAGCCGGCCCAGAACGGGCCGGGATCCGGCAGCAGACTGGTGCTGGCCGCCGTGGCGGTCCTGGTCCTGGCCGTGAGCCTGTTCGGCGGCAAGGACTCGTCGCCCGACGATCCGTCCCGCCCGCAGGCCGCCCCCGCCTCCGCGTCGGCCCCGGCGGCGGGCAACCCGGCGGACGGCCCGGCGCCCACCGCGGCGGCGGACCGGCATCTGCCGCGCTCGGAGCCCGTGCGCCTGCTCATCCCGAAGATCTCGGTGGACGCCCCCTTCACCAAGCTCGCGATCGGCCCCACGGGACAGCTCCTGCCCCCGCCCGCCGCCGACACCAACCTCGTCGGCTGGTACGCCGACGGCGCCTCCCCCGGTGAGACGGGCACCTCGATCATCGCCGGGCACGTGGACACGGCCACCTCGGCGGCCGTCTTCGTCCGGCTCGGGGAACTGCGCAAGGGGGACGTCTTCCACGTCGAACGCGCCGACGGCAGCCGGGCGAACTTCGTGGTCGACAGCGCCGAGACCTTCGCCAAGGACGACTTCCCCAGCGAGCGGGTGTACGGCGACACCGCCCAGGCCCAGGTCCGGCTCATCACCTGCGCGGGCGACTACGACCACTCGGTCAAGGACTACACCGACAACCTGGTGGTCTTCGCCCACCTCACCTGAGCCGGTTCCGGCGAGCAGGTTCCGGCGGTCCCCCCGGTCGATCACCCGCTCGGTGCATCCGAGTCGCGCCCTTCACAGGACGGGCACAGGATCGAGGCACGCCGACGTCACCCCCCGTGTGGCCGACGTCCGTCCGTCCCCCACCAAGGAGTTGTGCGCCGCATGACCACCACGTCCGAACGTGTCACGAAGCCGCTTGCACAACAGGCGTCGCAGCGTGTCTCCCAGTCCGTCTTCGACGGCTCCAGGCTCCGCGTCGTCCTGCTGGTCGACGTCTACGACGGGGCCCAGCAGCAGTTCCTCGAGGCCTACGAGCAGCTGTGCAACCAGGTCGCCTCGGTCCCCGGACACGTCAGCGACCAGCTGTGCCAGTCCATCGAGAACCCCTCCCAGTGGCTGATCACCAGCGAGTGGGAGAGCGCCCCGCCCTTCCTGACCTGGGTCAACAGCGAGGAACACGTGCACATGGTGGAGCCGCTGCACTCCTGCGTGCGGGACACCAGGTCGCTGCGCTTCCACATCGTGCGCGAGACCGGCGGACCCGCCGTGGACACCGGGGCCGAGGAGCGCCGGCTCCAGGCGTCCCCCCGCATCGGCGACGGCCTGATCCGGCACGCGCTCACCTTCACCGTCAAGCCGGGCAGCGAGGAGGCGGTCGCGAAGATCCTCGCCGACTACACCTCCCCCGACCCGCGCGTCGACGACACCACCCGGCTGTGCCGGACCTCCCTGTTCATGCACGGCAACCGGGTGGTGCGGGCCATCGAGGTGCGGGGCGACCTGCTCGCCGCGCTGCGCCACGTCGCCCGGCAGCCCGCGGTACGGGCCGTCGAGGAGGCCATCAACCCCTATCTGGAGCAGGACCGGGACCTCGACGACCCCGAGTCCGCCCGGGTCTTCTTCACCCGCGCCGCGCTGCCCGCCGTCCACCATGTGACGGCCGGTCAGGAGAGCCCGGACGCGGTACGGCACGCGCTGTACTACCCGGCCCGCGAGGGTCAGGGCATGCGGCTGGCCGAGCTGCTCGCCCGGCAGGACGAGGCGGCGGCGGACGACCCGCAGGGGCCGGTGCTGCGCAGCACGATCTTCCAGCGCGACGACATCGTGGTGCGCCTGGTCGACGCGCGCGGCGGGCTCGACACCGACGCCGCTCAGGACCCCGAGCTGACGGCGCTCCTCGACGGCGGGGCGGTCTCCTGCATGGAACTCGTCACCGACCGTCGCTCGCCCGACGCCTGATCACCGTCGCCGGGGAGGTGCCGGCCACGCCCTCATGCAGGTGCGGCACACGCGGGTGCAGCACAAGTCGACACAGCACATGTTCGGAGGAACGTCGTGATCCATCGTCATCCCGGAATCGTGGACCTCAGCGAGGTCGAGCCCAACACCCGGCGCGGTGGCGACCTGCGCGCCATGCTCACCCCCACCACGGTCGGCTCCACCAGCGGTTTCATGGGCGTGGCCATCGTGCAGCCCGGGGACCGCATCGCCGAGCACTACCACCCGTACTCGGAGGAGTTCATCTACGTGGTCTGCGGGCAGCTGGAGGTGGATCTCGACGGCGAGCCCCACCCGCTCCAGCCCGAGCAGGGACTCCTGATCCCGGCCCACATGCGGCACCGCTTCCGCAACGTGGGCCGGGTGGAGGCCCGGCTGGTCTTCCACCTGGGCCCGCTGGCCCCGAGCCCGCCGCTCGGGCACGTCGACACCGAGGACGCGAACGGCGTGCCGATCCCGGTGGACGAGCACCCGGTCGCCGCCACGGCCGAGCGATCACAGGTCCGCTCATGAACAGGCGCGTGGCGGTCACCGGCATAGGAATCGTCGCCCCGGGCGGCATCGGGGTCCCGGCGTTCTGGGACCTGCTGACCAGCGGCCGTACGGCGACCCGCGGCATCACCTTCTTCGATCCGTCCGGGCTGCGCTCACGGATCGCCGCCGAGTGCGACTTCGACCCGGCGCAGCACGGACTGGACGCGGAGCAGATCGCCCGCGCCGACCGGTACATCCAGTTCGCCCTGGTCGCCGGCGAGGAGGCGATACGCGACTCCGGCCTCGACCTGGCCGCGGAGAACCCCTGGCGGGTCGGGGTGTCGCTGGGCACCGCGGTCGGCGGCACCACCCGGCTGGAGCACGACTACGTCCTGGTCAGCCATGGCGGCCGGCGCTGGGACGTGGACCACCGGGAGGCCGGCCCGCATCTGCACCGGGCGTTCGCGCCCAGCACCCTGGCCTCCGCGGTGGCGGAGCGGTTCGAGGCACGCGGGCCGGTGCAGACCGTCTCGACCGGCTGCACCTCGGGGCTCGACGCCGTCGGGTACGCCTTCCACACGATCGAGGAGGGCCGGGCCGACGTGTGCATCGCGGGCGCCTCGGACTCCCCGATCTCGCCGATCACGATGGCCTGCTTCGACGCCATCAAGGCGACCTCCCCCAGCAACGACGACCCGGCCCACGCCTCCCGCCCCTTCGACGCCGGCCGCAACGGCTTCGTCATGGGTGAGGGCGGCGCGGTGCTGGTCCTGGAGGAGCTGGAACACGCCCGGGCCCGCGGTGCGCACGTGTACTGCGAGATAGGCGGCTACGCCACCTTCGGCAACGCCTACCACATGACCGGTCTGACCGCCGAGGGCCTGGAGATGGCCCGCGCCATCGAGGACGCCCTCGGTCAGGCCCGCCTCGACGGGACCGCGATCGACTACGTCAACGCGCACGGCTCGGGCACCCTTCAGAACGACCGGCACGAGACGGCCGCGGTCAAACGCGCTCTGGGCGCGCACGCCTATGACACGCCCATGAGCTCCATCAAGTCCATGGTGGGCCATTCCCTCGGCGCGATCGGGGCGATCGAAGTCGTCGCCTGCGCGCTGGCCCTGGCCCACCAGGTCGTGCCGCCCACCGCGAACTACGAGACCCCCGACCCCGAGTGCGACCTGGACTACGTGCCGCGCGTCGCCCGTGAGCGCAGGCTGCGCAACGTGCTCTCGGTGGGCAGCGGGTTCGGCGGGTTCCAGTCCGCGGTGGTCATGACCCTGCCGAGGGAGAAGACCCTATGAGCGCCTCGCATGCCCGGCGCGCCGCCGTCACCGGAATCGGCGTGGTCGCGCCCAACGGAACCAGCACTGACGCCTTCTGGAAGGCCACCCGGGAAGGGGTCGGCTTCCTGGACCGCATCACCCGGGAGGGCTGCGAGGGCATGCCGCTGCGGGTGGCCGGCCAGGTGCGCGACTTCGACCCGGTGTCGGTGATCGAGGAGCGCTATCTCGTCCAGACCGACCGGTTCACGCACTTCGCGATGGCCGCGGCCGACCTCGCCCTGGAGGAGGCCGGGCTCGGCCGGGCCGACACCGACGCCGCGCCGTTCTCGGTGGGCGTGGTCACCGCCGCCGGTTCCGGCGGCGGTGAGTTCGGGCAGCGTGAGCTCCAGCAGCTGTGGGGCAAGGGAAGCCGCTTCGTGGGGCCGTACCAGTCGATCGCGTGGTTCTACGCGGCGAGCACCGGCCAGATCTCCATCCGCGGCGGCTTCAAGGGCCCCTGTGGAGTGATCGCCGCCGACGAGGCCGGGGGCCTGGACGCCCTGGCGCACGCGGCGCGGGGCGTGCGGCGCGGCACCGACGTGATCGTGGCCGGTGCGACCGAGGCGCCGCTGGCCCCGTACTCGATGGTCTGCCAGCTCGGTTACCAGGAGCTGAGCACCGTCGCCGAACCGGACCGCGCCTACCGGCCGTTCACCACCGCGGCCTGCGGTTTCGTGCCCGCCGAAGGGGGCGCGATGCTCGTCGTGGAGGCCGAGGAGTCGGCCCGCGACCGGGGTGCGCCGGTGCGGGCCGTGCTGGCCGGGCACGCGGCGACCTTCACCGGCGCCTCCCGCTGGGAGCAGTCCCGGGAGGGGCTGGCCCAGGCGATCCGGGGCGCCCTGGAGGAGGCCCACTGCGCCCCCGAGGAGATCGACGTGGTCTTCGCCGACGCCCTCGGGGTGCCGGCCGCGGACCGCGCCGAAGTGCTGGCGCTCGCGGACGCCCTGGGCCCGCACGCCGGGCGGGTGCCGGTCACGGCGCCGAAGACCGGCATCGGCCGGGGCCTGGCCGCGGCCGCGGTGCTGGACGTCGCGGCGGCGGTGCTGGCGATGGAGCAGGGCGTGCTGCCGCCCACCCCGAACGTCTTCGACGTCTGCCACGACCTCGACCTCGTCACCGGCCGCGCGCGGGCCACCGAGTCGCGCACGGCGCTGGTCCTCAGCCGGGGACTCATGGGGTCGAACTCGGCGCTGGTGCTCCGGCGCGGTGCCGCCGACGCCTCGTAGCGAGGCCTCGCGAACACACATCACGAGCAAGGAGAACAACCCTATGAGTGACCGCATCACCGTGGAAGAGCTGGCCGGGCTCATGAAGACGGCCGCCGGGATCACCGTCGCCCCGGCGGACCTGGAGCAGCTGTCCGACTCCGGCTTCGACGCCTTCGGCCTCGACTCGCTCGGTCTGCTCGGCATCGTGGGCGAGCTGGAGAACCGCTACGGCACGCCGATGCCGCCCGACGCCGAGAAGTCCAAGACCCCCCGGCAGTTCCTCGACCTCGTCAACAGCGCACTTCTCGCGGGAGCCTGAGATGACCGGACACACGCAGAACGAGGTCACCATCGGGGCCCCGCTGGACCTGGTCTGGGACATGACCAACGACGTGGCGAACTGGCCGAACCTGTTCAGCGAGTACGCCTCCGCCGAGATTCTCTCCCAGGAGGGGAACCGGACCACCTTCCGGCTCACCATGCACCCCGACGACAACGGCAAGGTGTGGAGCTGGGTCTCGGAGCGGGAGGCGGACCGCGAGGCGCTCACCGTGCGCGCCCGCCGGGTCGAGACCGGGCCCTTCGCCTACATGAACATCGTGTGGCAGTACGAGAAGGTGCCCGAGGGCACCCGGATGGTCTGGACGCAGGACTTCGCGATGCGGCCGGACGCCCCGGTGGACGACGACTGGATGACCGACAACATCAACCGGAACTCCAAGGTCCAGATGGCTCTGATCCGGGACCGCATCGAGAAGGAGGCCGGAGAGCGCCGGCCCGTCTCGGTGCTGTCCGACTGACCGGGACGGAGACCCGACGATGCACCAGTCCCTGATCGTCGCCCGTATGGCCCCGGAGTCGGCCCTCGACATCGCCAAGGTGTTCGAGGAGTCGGACCGGGGCGAACTCCCCCACCTCGTGGGGGTCGCGCGGCGCAGCCTCTTCCAGTTCGACGACGTGTACCTGCACCTCATCGAGTCCGAGCGGGACCCCGGGCCCGCCATCGCGAAGGTGGCCGGGCACCCCGAGTTCCGGGACGTCAGCGAACGGCTGTCGGCGTACGTCACCGCGTACGACCCGGCGACCTGGCGTTCGCCGAAGGACGCGATGGCGCGCTGCTTCTACACCTGGGAGCGGGACGCCCGCTCCTGAACCACCGCCGCTCGCCGGGCACACGCTGTTGCGTGCCCGGCGAGCGGCGTTCCGGAACCCGTGCCGAAGGTCAGCGCGGGACCGTGCAGTCGAAGGCGTGCAGATAGGGATTGACCGGGCGGATGTCGTCGACGACCAGGCCCGCGTCGGTCAGCCTGCGGGTCAGCGACTCGGTGGTGTGCTTGGCGCCGCCGACGTTGAGGAGCAGCATCAGGTCCATGGCGGTGCTGAACCGCAGCGAGGGCGAGTCGTCGACGAGGTTCTCGATGACCACGACCCGCGCTCCCGGGCCGCCCGCCTCGACGACGTTGCGCAGGAGGCGGGTGGTGCTCTCGTCGTCCCACTCCAGGATGTTCTTGATGACGTAGACGTCCGCCTTGACCGGGACGGCCGCCCGGCAGTCACCGGGCACCAGCCGCATCCGGTCCGCGAGGGCGCCCCCGTCGCGCAGCCGCGGATCGGCGTTGGCCACCACGCGCGGCAGGTCGAGCAGCGTGCCGTGCAGGGCGGGGTACTTCTCCAGCAGGCTCGCCACCACATGCCCCTGGCCGCCGCCGATGTCGGCGACCGAGGTGCTGCCCGACAGGTCGAGCAGCTGCGCCACGTCCCGCGCGGACTGCACGCTGGAGGTGGTCATGGCCCGGTTGAAGACGTCGGCGGACTCCGGGGCGTCCTCGTTGAGGTAGGTGAAGAACTCCTTGCCGAACAGGTCCTTCACCACGCTGCGGCCCGAACGCACGGCCTCGTCGAGCATCGGCCACGCCTGCCAGGTCCACGGCTCGGTGCACCACAGCGCGATGGCGCGCAGGCTGTGCGGGTCGTCCTCGCGCAGCAGCCGGGACATGTCGGTGTGCGCGAAGGTGCCGTCCGGCTGCTCGGCGAAGACGCCGTAGCAGGACAGGGCGCGCAGCAGCCGTCGTAGCGTCCGCGGTTCGGTCTTGACCTCGGCCGCGAGGTCCTCGACGGCCAGCGGGGTGTCATCGAGGGCGTCGGCGACACCCAGCCGGGCGGCGGCGCGCAGGGCGGCCGCGAGCGCCGCCCCGAACACCAGCTCCCGAAGCCGCATCGACGGCGGCGCGGCGGTCTGTACGGCCGTCATGGGCCGTCCTCCCTTTTCGAGTTCATCGGTTTCCTGGATGGCCACGGCCGGTCAGCACAGTCCCGCGGGCCGGGACGCCCCGCACGTGTTGCCCGTGAAGGCGTTGTCCTTGCCGGTGTCCGTGTTGACGAGGTCCGCCGGGGCGTTGCCCTCCAGCGTGTTGTCGGTGATCCGGTTCCGCTCGCTGCTGGTGCCCACGAAGCTCTTGAACAGGACGATGCCGCCCGACAGCGAGGAGGTGCCGACGTTGCCGGTGATGTGATTGCCCGTCACCAGGGTGTCCTCGGTGCCGGTCAGCACGATGCCGGAGCCCTGCAACGCCTCCAGCCGCGCGGTCGCCGGGCAGGACTTGTTGTTCTTCACGACGGTGTTGCCGCGCACGGTGAGGGCGCCGGCCCGCGGCTTGTTCTCGTCGCCGACGACGAAGACGCCCGCGCAGTTGCCGGTGATCTGGTTGTCGGCGACGGTGAGGTTCCTGAGGCGCCGGACGGTGATGCCGATCCGGTTGCCCTCCAGGCGGTTGCGCTCGACGACGGTGCCCTCGGTGTCGGTGGCGCCCGCCTCCCTCGTGATGGTGTTCGCGAGGAACAGGCCGGCGTCGCCGTTGTCCCGGGCGGTGTTCTTGCGGAACACCCCGCGGACCGAACCCTCCTGGGCGATCCCCCACACGCCGTTCTTCACCGCGGTCACGTTCCGCACGGTCAGACCGTCGGTCGCCATGGCGAACACACCGGTGCCGGGGAAGTTCCGTACGGTGAGGGAGGCGACGGTGACGCCCTCGAGGTCGCGGTCCTTCGTCCCGATCACGCAGATGCCGTTGCCGCGCTCGGCACAGGCGTTGGCGGCCTTCGTCACGGCCGGCTCGATGACGGTCTCGCGGCCGGTGCCCCGCAGGGTGAGGCCGGGGGTGGTCACCTTGACGCTCTCGCGGTAGGTGCCGGGGGTCACGAGGACGGTGTCACCCGGCTGGGCGGCGTCCACCGCCCGCTGGATCGACTGTCCGGGGAAGACCAGATGGATCGTCTGATGGGCGGCGGCGGACGGCGCGGCTGTCAGAGCCGCCCCGATGATCGCCGCGGCGCAGGCCAGGTAGGAGATATGAAATCTCATCATATTCGGTACGTTATGGGGTGAATGCCCTGGAACCGTACGGATAGACCACCTGGGGGCGTGTCACGGCGGCCGGTTCGGGCGTACGCCTGCTCGCTACGGGTGGAGGACGACCTTGCCGGCGACGGTGCCGGACTCGGCCAGCCGCAGGGCGTCGGCGGCCCGGTCGAGCGGCAGCCGGGCGGCGATCTGGGCGGTGACCTCGCCGCGCCGGTGGGCGGCGAAGACCTGGGTGAGGTCGGCGCGCAGCCGGGCGCGGAACCGGTTCCTGGCCAGGGCCTTGCCGGCCCACACGTTGAAGAAGTACGCGCGGCGGCGGTTGGGCAGCGCGTTCCACAGCCACACCCGGCCGAGGAGCTTCAGCACCGGCAACTGCTTGGAGCCCTCGGCGTCCCGGGTGGCGGCGCTGCCGTAGGAGACGAGGGTGCCGCCGGGGGCCAGCAGGCGCCAGGAGTCGACGATGCCGCGGCCGCCGACGTGGTCGAAGACGGCGTGCACCCCGCCCTGCGGGGCGAGTGCGCGGATGCGGGCCGGGAGGTCGGCGGCGCGGTAGTCGACGGGGACGACTCCGCGCTCCCGCAGCGCGTCGTGGTGGCGCTCGGAGGCCGTACCGATCACGTGGGCACCCGCGGCCCGGGCGAGCTGGACCAGGACCGAGCCGACGCCGCCGTTGGCACCGTGCACGACGACGGTCTGGCCGGCCCGGATCCGGGCCTTGCGGTGCAGCATCTGCCAGGCGGTGATGCCGTTGACCACGAGGGTCTCCGCCTCGGCCGCGCCGATCCCGTCGGGCACCGGCACCACGTCCGCCGCCTCGACCACGACATGGCTGGCCCAGCCGCCGACCTTGACCAGCGCGGCCACTCGGGTGCCGGCCAGCTCCGGGGCGACGCCCTCGCCGGTCGCGAGGACGGTGCCGACGAGGTCGTAGCCGGGGACGAAGGGGAAGGGCGGCTGGTCGTAGTAGCGGCCGCGCCGCATCTGCTGCTCGGCGAAGGAGACGCCGGTCGCCTCCATGCGGATCACGACCTGGCCGGGGCCCGCGGTGGGCACGGTTCCGCGGCGGATCCGGAGCCCCTCCGGCTCGACCTTGCCCGGCAGGACGATCTCGACGAGTTCCTCGGTGTTCATGGCTGCGCCCTCCGAAGGGTTAGTTGGCTTCGCGTTGGTTAGAAGCTATAACCGCTTCATCGGAAGTGTCAATAACTTCAGTGATAACCTCTAACCATGGTGAACTCGGAAGCGAAGACCCCGCGCGAGCGCTACCGCGCCCAGGTCCGGACGGAGATCAAGGAACGCGCGTGGGAGCAGATCGCCACGGCGGGCGCGTCCGCGCTCTCGCTCAACGCGATCGCCAAGCAGATGGGCATGAGCGGGCCCGCGCTGTACCGGTACTTCGCCGGACGGGACGAGCTGATCACCGAGCTGGTCCGGGACGCGTACCGGAGCCTCGCCGACACCTTCGCGGCGGCCGTGCGGACCGGCGCCGACGCCACCGCGCTGGCCCACGCGCTGCGGGCCTGGGCCCTTGACGACCCCCAGCGCTACTTCCTCGTCTACGGCACCCCCGTCCCCGGCTATCACGCGCCCGAGGACATCACCGCGATCGCGCGGGAGATTATGGCGGCCCTCCTCGACGCCTGCGCCCGGCTGCCCGGGGACCGCCCGGCGACCCCGTTCGACGAGCACCTCGAGGACCACCGGGACTGGGCGGCCGGCCACCCCGCCCCGACCGCCACCCTGCACCGCGCCCTGACCTTCTGGACCCGCCTGCACGGCGCCCTGTCCCTGGAACTGGCCGGCCACTTCACGGGCATGGGCTTCGACCCGGCCCACTACTACGCCACGGAACTCACCGAACTGACGGGCTCACCGACAACTCCACCACCGAACTCACCGAACTGACGGGCTCACCGGTGTGAGTCGGCCGGCCCGGAGCGGGGCGAGGCGGGTGGTTCGGTGCCGGGAAGCACGACGGGCGCCAGGTGTTGTGCGGGGGCGGTGTGTAGCCGGGCGCGCACGGTCGTGGTGCTCAACGGCGGTCGTGTGCGGGCGCAGTGCTCAGCGGAGGCAGGCGCCGGCGGGACGCTCAATGGAGCCGCGCGCGGGCGGGACGCTCAATCGGTCCTCGCCGCTTCAGTGGCCGCGGGGCTTTCCGGCTCGTGCCGCAGCGCCCGGTCCCGTCGGGGAAGCAGGAGCGGGGTGGTCAGGATGAGGAGGCCCGTGGTCGTCAGGGCGGTGCGGGGGCCCGTGGCGTCGGCGAGGAGGCCGGTCAGGGCCGTGAGGGTGGCGATCGTGGTCCCCGAGGCGATCGACCAGGCCGTCAGGGTGCGGGCGATGAGGTGGTCCGGGGTCTGTTCCAGGCGGTAGGTGGCGAGGACCGGGGTGTAGAGGCTCATGTTGACGATGATCGCCAGCTCGACGGCCATCACGGTGACCAGACCGACGGCACCGGGACGGACGAAGGCCAGGCCGATCAGCCAGACGGCACGCAGGGTGCCGACGGTCCGGAAGACCCGGTCCCGGCCGAAGCGGGCCACGACAGGGCGGGCCAGCCGCGAGCCGACGAGCCCGCCGAGACAGGGGGCGGCGAAGGCGAGGCCGTACTGCCAGGGCGGGAACCCGAGGTGGCGGAGCAGCAGCACGGCCAGCAGCGGTTCGCTGGCCATGATGAGACCGGCGACGAGCAGCTGGTTGAGGAAGAGCGGCCGCAGACCGGGGTGGCCCAGGATGTGCCGCCAGCCGTCGAGCAGCCCGCCCGCCCGCACCGGGCTCCTTCCGGTCATCCGCGGGGCTTCCTCCCGGCCGCCGATCGCGGTGATGCCCAGCGCGGAGAGGAGGTAGCTGAGCGCGTCGAACACCACCGTGGTGACCGGCCCGAACAGACCGATCGCCGCCCCGCCGAGCGGTGGCCCGACCGCGATGGAGCTCCAGTTCGTGGACTCGAACCGCGTGTTGGCCACGAGCAGGTCGTCCGCTCGGACCAGCGTCTTCAGGTAGGCGCCACTGGCCGCGTTGAACGCGATCTTGGCCGCGGCGACCACGGCCGAGACCACGAGCAGCTGGACGAAGCTCAGCCACCCGAGGCCGTACCCGAGCGGGATCGTCGCCATGACCGCGAACCGGACCAGGTCCATCACGATCATCACCGGGCGCTTGGGCCGGAACTCCACCCACGGCGCGAGCGGCACCGCGAGCAGCGCGCCCACGGCAGGCCCCACCGCGGACAGCGCGGACACCTCCAAGGGCCCGGCGTGCAGCACCAGCACGGCGATCAGCGGCAGCGCCCCGAAGCCGAGACCGGACCCGTACGCGCTCACCGCGTACGACGCCCACAGCAGGCCGAACGGCCGCCCCAACCGTCTCCTGCCCACCCTGCCCCCCCAAGACCCCGGCCGCACAAAGCGGCGTTGACCGACGAAAGCCAAGCGGGCGGGACACCAGCAGGTCAAACAACCGACCCGGCGGCACTCCACAACCGCCGGTTGTTTCCTAAGGTGGGTCGGCGTGGACCTCGAAACCGTGCGCACCTTCGTCGCCGTCGCGGAGGCCGGCCGGTTCCAGGGGGCCGCCGACGACCTGTCGATCACCCAGCAGGCCGTCTCCAAACGCGTCGCGGCACTGGAGCGCACCCTCGGCGTGCGGCTGTTCACCCGTGCCCCGCGCGGGGCCGAGCTCACCATCGACGGTCGGGCGTTCCTGCCCCACGCCCGCGAGCTGCTGCGGGTCGCCGAACGGGCGAGCGCGTCCGTACGCCCCGGCCGCCGCCCGCTGCGCGTCGACGTGCTCGCCTCGCGCAGCGCGCAGTCGGGCCTGATGCGGGCCTTCCACCGCGCGCATCCCGAGATCGAGCTCGACGTGATGATGCTGTTCGACATCGAGACGGCCGTCACCGCCCTGCGCACCGGTGCCATCGACGCGTCCTTCCGCGCCGTGGCCGCGCCCGGCCGCCCCCTTCCCGAGGACATCGCCGCCGTCCGGGTGCTCGACGAGCCGCTCCAGCTCCTCACCGGCCCCGCGCACGCGCTGGCGGGCGCCCGTTCGGTGACCGTCGCGGAGCTCGTCGGGCACCGGATCTGGATGCCCGGCATCGCCCCGGGCACCGAGTGGGGTGCCTACTACGACGACCTGGTCGCCGAGTTCGGCCTCACCCTGGAGGTGACCGGCCCCAATTTCGGCTCCGACGCGCTCCTCGACACCATCGCCGACACCCCGGCCCTGGCCACCTTCATGGGCGAGCACACCCGGCTCATCTGGCCCGCCGACCACGGCCTGCGCCGCATCCCGGTGACCGACCCGACGCCGGTCTACCCGCACTCGCTCCTGTGGCACCGCGACAACCCCCACCCGGCACTGGCCGCCCTCCGCACCCACCTCGCCGCGAGGACGGCCGGCCACGAAGCCGCCGGGACCTGGGTACCGGACTGGGTGCTTCCGCGCGACCCGCGGTGACCGGGTCACCAGGAGACGGCGTCGTTCATGTCCTGCTGCCAGTAGGTGACCTTGAGGGAGTCGTCGACGTACACGCCCTTCGCGGGCAGGGCCGGGGTCGCGCCCTTGCCGACGCTTCCGCTCAGGGAACGGCCCTGGAAGTACACGGTCAGGGACTTGGCCGTATAGCCGTTCCCGGCGCTGCCGTCGGTGGCGGACAGGCTCACCGAGGCGTAACCGGACTGCCCCGGCTCGAGCGTGACCACCGCCTGCGGCTGGGACTCCTCGATGGTCGGCGGCACCGACTGCGCCGCACCGAACCGGACGACCGGGGAGCCGTAGAGGAAGCAGGTCCTGGTGCCCGTGTTGGTCACCGTGAGCAGCATGTGGTTCACGGGACGGGTCAGCGGGGCCGCCACCGTCTTCGTGGTGGACCCCTCGCACGTGACGGGCGTCGAGGACGAGCCGCCCGAGGCAGGGCGGGCGGAGGAGGGGCGGGAGGCGGAGGTGCCGGCGGGGGCCGTCGTGGTCTTCGCCCCGGCGGCGGGCTCGGTGCCGACGGAGTCCGTGAGGTTCGACGAGCCCTCGGAGGCCTGGGAGCCGGTGCCCGCACTCGGGGTGACGGAGGTGTTCGTCGTCGCGGCGCCCTCGTCCTGGGTGCCCGTGGCGTCGCCGCACGCGGTCAGGGCGAGCGCCGCGAGGACGGTGGTGGCCGCGGCGGCGGCGAGACGGGTGCGGGAGGTGCGGAGGTTCGACATGTCGCTGAGCCCCTTGGGAGTTCGAGTGGCGGTGGTGATTGGATGACCGAAGCTTGTGAGGCGATCCGTCCCAACCGCCACGCCCAGCGGGCAGTTGGGGACGCTGAAACGCTGAAATGGGCTTTGACCAGGAAGAATGCGGTGCCCTTGGAATGCGTTCCCGGGACGCCGGGGTGAGGGGTACGGGTGTCAGGGGCAGCGGGGACGACCGAGTCGGAGGCGTTCGCGGAGCTGTTGCGGGAGCTCAAGGACCGCTCGGGGCTCAGCTACGGCGTGCTCGCCAAGCGTCTGCACATGAGCACGTCGACACTGCACCGCTACTGCAACAGCACCGCGGTGCCGGTCGAGTACGCGCCGGTGGAGCGCCTCGCCCGGGTCTGCCGGGCCACCCCGGAGGAGCTGGTGGAACTGCACCGCCGCTGGATCCTGGCGGACGCGGCCCGCGGCCGCAGGACGGACCAGGTGCCCGCGGACGCCGGTGGTGGTGATCGCGATGACGAGGGCGACGGCGACGGCGACACCGGTGAACCGGTCGTCATCGACCCGGCGGGCGAGGTCGCCGCGCCCCGTCGCTCCCCCTGGTCCCGCCGCCGTACCGTGCTGATCGCCTCCGTCGCGGTGGTCGCCGCGCTCGGAGCCGTGGCGTACGCTCTGCGCCCGACGCCCACCGGGGACACCTCGGCACCGGTGGTCACCGGCACCCAGGACGCCGGAACCGCGCGCAAGCCCTCCGCCACCCCGTCCGCCGGCCGCGGCGGACCCGGCCCGTCCCCGTCGGCCTCCGCCTCCTCCACCGGCACGGCCGGTGCCGGGCACGCCGGATCCGGCGCCTCCCGCGGCGCCGGCAAGCCCGCCACCGGGCAGCCCGCGACCGGCGTCCCGCTCGCCGTCGCCAACCGCCCCTACGTCTACGACAGCCCGTGCAGCCAGCACTTCCTCGTCGACAGCGAGCCCGCGCAGGTCGGCCCGCCGGCGAGCGAGCAGGACGCCCCGCGCTGGGCCGCCGCCTACGGGGCGGTCTCCTCGGGCGAGCAGCGCCTCGCGCTCACCGTCCAGGGCACCAGCGCGCAGACCGTCGTCCTGAACGCGCTGCACGTACGCGTCCTCAGCAAGAACGCGCCGCTCGCCTGGAACGACTACGCGATGGGCGTCGGCTGCGGCGGCGGGGTCGGGACCAAGTCGTTCGACGTCGCCCTCGACGACGGCAGCCCCGCGGTCACCGTGAAGAACGGCCAGCGCGACTTCCCGTACAAGGTCAGCGAGTCCGACCCGGAGGTCTTCTACGTCACCGCCCACACCACGGCGCACGACGTCCGCTGGGACCTCACCCTGGACTGGTCCAGCGGCGACCGCAGCGGGACCGTGCACATCGACGACGACGGCAGCCCGTTCCGCACCAGCGCCGACGTGGGCCGCCCCGGCTACGACTATCCGCTGGGCGGCAGCGAGTGGATCGAGCGGGTCGGGGGCTGATCCGGGCGGGGGGCGCGGTTACGCCGGTTCGGGGTGCGGCTGCGGCTCCGGCGCCGGCATCGTCGCCGTCTCCCAGCGGGCGACGGTGCGGACATAGCCGTAGATCACGGAGAGCATCGCCAGCAGGAGCAGCGGGCCGGCCAGCCAGGGGTGCTCGCCCATCTCGACGGGCAGGAGCGCGTACGACGCCAGCAGCGCCACGAAGACGCCTGTGCCGTACGCCGTCAGCCGGAGCCCGGAGCGGTCCCAGCCGCGGTCGTAGGTGCGTACGGCCATCTCGATGGTCAGGGTGAACACCACACCGGCGATGAGGTCGACGCCGTAGTGGTAGCCGAAGCCCAGCGTGGCGCAGAGCGTGGCGATCAGCCAGAACGTGCCCGCGACGCGCAGCGCGCGCGGGCCCTTGCGGGAGTGGATGTAGATCGCGGTGGCCCAGGCCGTGTGCAGGCTGGGCATGCAGTTGCGGGGGGTGACCGTGTCGAAGGGTATGGAGTGCGGGGCGGATATCGGCGGCGGGGTCCCGGGCCACAGGTTCGCCACCGCCCAGCTTCCGTCGCTGGGTATCTGGGGCGACCACAGGGCGATCGACGCCCAGTGGTCGGTGCCGGTGCCGTAGGCGAAGACCGGGCCGACCACCGGGAAGATCATGTAGATGGCCGGGCCGAGGAGGCCGATCAGCAGGAAGGTGCGCACCAGGTGGTGGCGCGGGAAGCGGCGGTCGGCGGCCACGTGGCGCAGCTGGTAGAGCGCGACGACCACCGCGGCCACCGCGAGCTGGCCGTAGATGGTGTCGAGGAAGTTGAAGCCGATCGCCCCGGTCGCCGTGACGAGCCGGCCCATCAGCCAGGAGGGGTTGCCCAGGGCGTGGTCGGCTGCCGCGAGGTAGGGGTCGAGGACCTGCGGCCGGCTCTTCGCGGTGATGATCAGCCAGGTGTCGCCCAGCTTGCGGCCGGCCACCAGCACCAGGCCGAGGCCGACGCCCTTGAGCAGCAGGGTCCGTTCCGGGCCGGTGCGGCGGGTGAGGGCGAGGACCCCGCAGCCGAGGGTCACCCACAGCGCGCCGTTGCCGAAGGGGTGGCCGTGGGTCACCTCGATGCCGCACGCCGTCCGCACCACGAGGAAGCCGAGGTCGACGGCGATCGCGGTGCCGAGGGCGATGAACCGCTCCCGCCAGGTCAGCACCACCATCGTCAGGGCCAGGCCGGCGTACAGCAGCGGCCCCGACTTCGGCGGGAGGACCGTCTCGCGCGCCAGCGTGGTCAGCGGGCCCGGCACGCCGTAACCGCGTGCGGCGACCTCCAGTGCGACGAAGGAACCGAGGGCCACGGTGCCCACCGCGGCCCACAGCCCCGCCCGTGCGTCGATCCGCTGGAGTATCTGTCTCAATTTCGGCCACTTCGCTAGATGTCGTTCAAAGAACCGCCCGCCCGAAAGGGGAAGAGGGAAGGATCACGGTCCGGGTTCCGGCAGCCCGAGCATGCGCACGGTGATGTGCCCCCCTCTACATGAGAAGCCCGGCGCCCACCGGGTGGAAGATGACCGGCAGCGTTTCCCCCCTGGCACCGGCTGTGGATGCACTGTGGACGCCGCCGAAGGTGCAGCGTATGGCATGGCGGGGACAATCGGACACTGTGATGTCGGCCGCCTACGGCACCTGCGGGGCCCCGCGGTGCTACGAGATGGCTCGCAGCCGGCTCCCGTGCGGTGGGGGCCGGAGGCGGTCGACGGTCCGGGCCGTGGTCTCGTCCGCGGGGAGGAAGACGATCAGCTGCTGGGCGTCCGCGGTGAGTTCGAGGGTCTCTCGGAGCAGCCGGAGCGTGGGGCCCGAGGGGTGGTGGAGCCGGAGTTCGCCGCGGCGCGGGACGACATGACGGTTCAGGCGGCGGGTGAGCTCGGGGCCGGCCACGGGGGCGAGCTCCGCGGTGAACCACTCGTGGGTGTCGATCGACGGCCCCAGCCACAGGTCGAAGGCCTGCTCGTCCGCCACGTCGTCCCAGTCGGCGAAGAAGGACCGGGCGCGCGGGTCGGTGAAGACGTATCGGGTGAGGTTCGGGGTGTCGGAGTCGAGCAGTCCGGAGCCGCGCGTCACCGCCTCGAACGCGCCGGTGCGGGCGAGGACGTCGCCGATCCGGTTGGTCACCATGGCGATGCCCGGCTCCATGAGCTCCAGCGTGCGCAGGACGGACGGCCGCACCCGGCGGACCGGTGGTGCGGGCCGGGTACGGGCGACGCACTCCCCGCCGCTGATCTTCGTCAGGTAGCGCAGGTGGTCGCGCTCCGCGGGGGACAGCGAGAGGGCGTCGGCGAGGGCGTTGACCACGGCCACCGAGGGGTTGCGGTCCCGGCCCTGCTCGATCCGGGTCAGGTACTCGACGCTGATCCCGGCCCGCGCGGCGAGGTCCGAGCGCCGTAGCCCAGGTGAGCGGCGGCGGCCCCGGTCGGGCAGCCCCAGATCGGCCGGCTGCGTGCTGTCCCTCCTGGCCCGGACGAAGTCCCCCAACGGTGTCCCCATGGGGCCCGAGCATAGGACGCGGCCGGCCGCGCGCGGAGGGCTCAGCGTGGCCCTGCGGGGGCCAGCCTGAGTCCGGTCTGGCTGCGGCGGCCGCGCGGCTCGATCGTTCTGGGCATGGAAAACGACAAGCACAAGCTGGTGGTCCTCGTCGGCAGCGTCAGGGAGGGCCGGTTCGGTCCGGTGGTGGGGGAATGGGTCGCCGAACAGGCCCGCGTCCACGGTGGTTTCGAGGTGGAGGTGGTCGACCTGGCCGACATCGACATCCCCCTGGCGCTGCCGGCCGCCTCCCCGAAGTACGCGGGCGACGACTACCCGCGGCCCGCCGGGATGGCCGCGCTGACGTCCGCGCTGGCCGGGGCCGACGCGTTCGTCGTGGTCACGCCGGAGTACAACCACAGCTACCCCGCGTCCCTGAAGGCGGCGATCGACTGGCACTTCACCCAGTGGACGGCCAAGCCCGTGGCCTTCGTCAGCTACGGCGGCGCGGCGGGCGGCCGGCACGCGGTGCTGCACCTGGAGAACGTCCTGACCGAACTCCACGCGGTCACCATCCGCGACGGCCTCGCCTTCCCGAACTACTTCACCGCGTGGCAGGACGGCCACCCCACCGACCCGGCGACCACCGAATACGCCAAGACCCTGCTGGAGCAACTGTCCTGGTGGGCGGGAGCGCTGAGCAGGGCCCGGGAGACCGCGCCCTATCCGGCGTGAGCGGAGGGGAGACCGGACAGGTGGAGACACGGGGGCCCGACACAAGGGGGGAGAGCCGGGTCTGGCGGAGACTCGCCGCGGGGTCCGGCGGAGAGGCTCCGCAGGGTCTGGCGGAGAGGCCCCGCAGGGTCTGGCAGGGCCCCCTCGCGCACAGCGGAGATCGAGCCGGGGGACAGCGGCCCGCCGGCACGCACAGCGAAAGCTGGCGTAGGTCCGGCCCGGGTCCGGCGGAGATACGCCGCGGGTCAGGCGGAGACGCCCCCGCGGGGTCGGCAGGGCCCACTCGCGCACAGCGGAGATCGAGCCCGGGGACAGCGGCCCGCCGGCACGCACAGCGAAAAGCCGGCGTAGGTCCGGCCCGGGTCCGGCGGAGATACGCCGCGGGTCAGGCGGAGACGCCGCGCAGGCTCCGGCAGGCCCCCGCGCCCACAGCGGAGATCTGGCGCGAGCAGCCGAAGCCCGGCGCAGGTCCGGCTCAGGTCCGACGCAGACGCCCCGCGCACGCAGCGGAAACCCGGCGGGGGCGCACGGGGTCTGGTGGGGGGCGCTCGGCGGAGAGCGGTGGGGCGTGGGGTGCGTCACCAGGGGGTGCTTCGGCTCCGGTTGAGCGCTCCCCCGTTCTCCTGAATCTCGGGGGTCCCCGCCAACGGAAATCTGTCGGGGCGGCGCCACATATCCGTCGGGGCCGACGTTAGGGTTGTGAGCATCCGGGCACTCCTGGGGCGGGAACGGAGCCCGTCGGTGTCCGCAGGCCCGCCGCGCCCCCGAAACGAAGGTGCCATGCCCGCCGAGACCTCCCCCGCCGGTCACCTGGACGACGACGACTACCCGGCCTACACCATGGGCCGGGCCGCCGCCGTCCTCGGTATCACGCCCGCCTTCCTGCGGGCCATCGGCGAGGCGAAACTGATCACCCCGCTGCGCTCGGACGGCGGCCACCGCCGCTACTCCCGCGACCAGTTGCGCATCGCCGCCCGGGCCCGTGAGCTGGTCGACCAGGGCACCCCGATCGAGGCGGCCTGCCGCATCATCGACCTGGAGGACCGGCTCGACGACGCCCTCCGCCAGAACGAGGAGATGCGCCGGCGGCTCGACGAATAACTGTCGCAGCGGCAGCAGAATCACGCACGGCGCGCGGCGAGGTTTCCGGACGGGACCGGCCCAGAATTACCGGCGACGTGGATCCGCGCATCTACGGTGTGTTACCGTGATAAAAGTTGCAGTTTTGGTTTCCGGAGATTGTTCACAAACTCTCCGGGTCTTTCCGGGTCTTCCGGAGGGGTGATCATCGCGGCGACTCGGAATCCGTAAAGTGCGGATCCCGGCACTGCCCCTAGGGAGATTCAATATGGCATCTGGCACCGTGAAGTGGTTCAACGCGGAAAAGGGCTTCGGCTTCATCGAGCAGGACGGCGGCGGCGCTGACGTGTTCGCGCACTACTCGAACATCGCCACCTCCGGCTTCCGCGAGCTTCAGGAAGGCCAGAAGGTTACCTTCGACGTCACGCAGGGCCAGAAGGGCCCGCAGGCCGAGAACATCGTTCCCGCCTGACGCTGACGCAGTTTTACGGCTGGGGCCCGCAC